>JBAXNJ010000183.1:0-4075 GCA_037133815.1 Betaproteobacteria bacterium | reverse complement strand
GGATTTTCTATATCCAAGGCAGGTGCGTTTGATGATTTTTTCAAAGCTATCGTATTTGACCAAGTCTCAGTAGTAGGTAACCTCATTTACCGCGGAATGGACCCCAATACACCCACAGAAAAGGGCGAACCTGCTTTGGTTTTTGCCATCCGATCTGGCGCCCCAAAGACAGTTGGCTTTCTATTGAAGCAACCTGGAATTCAGATTGACGCTACCAACGCAGCAGATGAGACTGCCTTAATGTTGGCAGCTAACGCCAATGACCTCGTATCGGTTAATTTGCTGATTGAAGCGGGTGCTTCTGTAAATCGACCTAATTGGACACCGTTGCATTACGCGGCCAGCAAGGGCCATACGGCCATGATGCGCTTATTGATAGAAAACGACGCCTACATTGACGCCGAGAGCCCCAATGGAACCACGCCATTGATGATGGCTGCTTATTACGCAACGCCTAACGCCGTCAAACTGATGTTGGAAGAAGGCGCCGATCCAACCTTGCAAAACAAAGATGGACAAACTGCATTAGCTATGGCCGCTTCTAAAGACAAACTTCTAAGCGTCAAATACATCAGGGCTTTTATAGAGGCCCTGGAGTTAAGAGAGAGCCAGTAGGCTTGAGCTGAAGAAAATACTGGCGGCCTGATGATTTAACTTTACATAATATACATCGTATGAAGTTAAATCAAAGATAGCAAATCAAGCCTCGGCTGAAGATGGCAGTTGCAAAGCACTGAATCTATTTTTTAGGAATGCGTGTGATGTGCCCACAAAATCAAAGCTTCGCCGTCCTCAACCACCAAGCTCACTTTTTTACCAACTGGCAAACAAACCTTAGTTTGCACATGGCCAAAGGGTAAATCAGTCAACACAGGCGTTTTAATTTGACTGCGCAGCCAATCGACAACGCTTTGCAACTTAAAGCCTTTGTCATGCGGGGTTAGTTTGTATTGGGTGAACTGACCCAAAACCACCGCCTTTTGCTGAGCCAGAACGCCAGAATGCAACAACTGGGTGAGCATGCGCTCGATACGGTATGGCTGTTCGCTGATATCTTCTAAAAACAAAACGCCGCCCTTAACTTGCGGGAAATAAGGCGTTCCCAGCAAACTCACCAGCACCGACAAATTGCCACCCCATAAAAGTGCATCTTGCGCCCAAACACCCTCTCGTTTGTTTGATAAAGCATTTGCACATGCAGCAGACAACCGCCATCCTGCACCTTCGCCCTGCCCGCTCAGCATGTCGTCAAAACACGCCTCCATGATGTCGTCGGGCTGTTCTTGACCAAAGTCTTCACCTAGAGCGGGGCCCGCCCAGGAATGGGTGCCTGTTTTGGCCAGCAAAGCAGATTGGAACGCTGTGAAATCGCTCAAACCTACAAAACGCGTACCTTTTTGAACCGCTTTGGCTACCTTCTTGTAATCGATACCCGGCAAGATCCTAGTTAAACCATATCCGCCACGGCTAATCAACGCCACATCGGCACCGCTACTAGCCGCCCGATGTATGGCTGCTAATCGGGTAGCGTCGTCGCCCGCAAAACGCGTGCTGGTGCTGAGCGCGTCAGCATCTACCTCAACGGCGTGCCCCAGTTTTTTTAAGCGACTAACGCCACATTTAAAAGCCTGCTTATCGCGCACTGCGCCGCTGGGTGAGTAAATGTAAATATGTGCCATAGGACAGATAGGGTTTCAATAAGGTTAGATGTTTTTAGCAGACTTTTCCGTCTTCTTCTGTGCGCGGCGCATTTCAAAAAAGCTTTGTAACACCTGCACGCATTCCTGTGCCATAACCCCACCGGTCACTTGCGTTTGGTGGTTGAGTTGTGGGTTGTCAAATAGATTCAGTACCGAACCCGCAGCGCCGGTCTTAGGTTCGGTGGCGCCGAAGACCACACGCGCAAGGCGTGCATGCATTGCAGCGCTGCTGCACATGGCGCAGGGCTCAAGGGTGACGTAGAGCGTGCAATCTTCCAAGCGGTAATTTCCCAAGGATTGAGCAGCTAAACGTAAGACATTGATTTCGGCGTGGGCGGTAGGGTCGTTTTGACCTAAAGGCGCGTTATGGGCAGAAGCGATGACTTGGCCATTTTTAACCACCACGGCACCAACAGGAACCTCGCCGGCTAAAAAAGCCTGTTTGGCTTGCGCCAATGCCAGCTGCATGAAGTGCGCATCTTGCTCAGACATGCGGTAGGCGGACCGCTAGGCCACTTAAAACTTGCGCTTAGCGGCAGGCCCTGTATTGGGTGCCTTGCCTTCGATGTGACGGAAAGTCACACGAGCTTTGTTCATGTCATAGGGAGAAAGTTCTACGGTGACCTTATCCCCTTCAATAATGCGGATGCGGTGCAGGCGCATTTTTCCAGCGGTGTATGCAATCAGGGAGTGACCGTTCTCAAGGGTGATGCGATAACGCGAGTCGGGCAACACCTCGTTGACGACACCCTTCATCTCGATCATTTCTTCTTTTGCCATGTGTGTAGTCTTTTAACTATAAATTACCTTAGTCAGGTATTGTAGGATGCTTCTGATTCGATTAATGGAGACTTCCACCATGAAACTTACCCCAGAACAACGCCAGCACTTTGACGAACACGGTTATTTGTTTTTCCCAAGCCTTTTCAATCCGCAAGAAACACAAAATTTAGTGGCTGCCGTGCCCGAGTTGTACAGCCGCCAAGAGGCCTACAACGTGCGAGAAAAAGGCAGCCAAGCGGTGCGCACCAACTTTGCTGCACACATGTACAGCAAGCCCTTTGCCAAACTGGCACGTCACCCCCGCATGGTGGAGCCAGTAGAGGACTTGTTTGGCGAAAAGCTCTACATGCACCAATTCAAAATCAACGGCAAGATGGCTTTTGAAGGTGATGTGTGGCAATGGCACCAAGATTACGGCACTTGGCTAAATGACGACATGATGCCCACAGCGCGCGCGATGAACATAGCCATATTTTTGGACGATGTCAATGAATTCAACGGCCCCTTGATGTTCATACCCGGCAGCCACAAGAAAGGTGTGGTCGATGCCAAGCACGATCTCACCACCACCAGCTATCCCCTTTGGACGGTAGACAACGCACTCATCACCCAATTGGTTCAGCGCGCGGGTGACAAAAAAGGCGGCATCGTTAGCCCCACAGGGCCTGCTGGCTCGATGATCTTGTTCCACAGCTGCTTGGTCCATGCCTCTACCAGCAACCTCTCGCCTTGGAACCGGGTCAGCGTCTACCTGAGCTTGTGCGCCGTTTCTAACCACATCCGCAGACACAAGCGCCCCGAATTCATCGCGCACAGAGATTTCACACCCATCGATTGCTTGCCCGATGATTGTTTGATCAAAGACTACCCAGTAGATCTGCCTTGGGCCAAAGGCATGCCAGCAAGCGCCATGGAAACTTCCTTGGAAGAAATGCAGGTCGCCGCATGAACCTTCACGCCAAGCTCTTACAACGCGAAGCAGACAAACGACCCATTCGGATCGGCCTGATTGGCGCTGGCAAATTTGGCTCGATGTATTTGGCACAAATTCCTAGAACACCTGGCGTGCACCTAGTCGGTATTGCAGATTTATCTCCTGACGCCGCACGTACTAATCTCGCACGCGTGGGTTGGAACCCAGACCAAATAAATGCTGCATCCTTGGACCAAGCCACCAAAGAAGGCAGCACCTGCATTTCAGACGATTGGCAAAGCTTGGTGCGCCATCCATCCATTGATATCGTGGTGGAGTGCACTGGTTCGCCATTGCACGCTGTCGACCATATTCTTGAAGCCTTTGCACATGGCAAACATGTAGTCAACGTGACGGTGGAGGCCGATGCATTTTGTGGCCCACTTCTAGCCAAGCGTGCGCAAGCTGCAGGCGTGGTGTATTCCCTTGCATTTGGTGACCAACCCGCCTTGATTTGCGACTTAGTCGATTGGGCCCGTACCTGCGGGTTTCCCGTAGTGGCTGCAGGACGCGGTCACAAGTGGTTGCCTCACTTTTGTGAATCCACTCCAGAGACTGTTTGGGGCTATTACGGTTTAACCCCAGAGCAGGCAGCGCGTGGTGGTTTGAACCCCAAAAT
>JBAXNJ010000182.1:0-4107 GCA_037133815.1 Betaproteobacteria bacterium | reverse complement strand
AGCTAGAGGGGTTTGCGAGTTTTTACGGCGCTGATTTTTACGGTTTGCCGCGTAATAAGGGCACGATTACTCTGCGTAGAGAGAGTTGGATGCCTCCAGAGAGTTTTGCGTTTGGCGACGCGCAATTAAAGCCGCTTCGCAGTGGTGAGTCTTTGCCTTGGCGTTTGGTTTAGAGCTTATTGATTGGCCTCGGCCTTGGTTTGCTGGGTGGCGGGAACTTGGTTCTCTTACTTCTGAATTTGTCGCAGAGCATGGCAATGTTTGTTCTGCTTTGAATGCTGTCCATAGATCTCTACTTGCAAACGATTTGAGTGACTCGACTGGGCTACTAGAGGACATTTCTTCGGCGCAGAGCGCCAAGAGCGAGGGTGACACTGTTCGGGCTCATACTCGCTTCGCTCACCAAATCGCCCGAGCCAGTGCCACCCTCACTCTTGGCTCTGGGGGTTCGGTGGAGTTTGTTCCTCAATCGGACTTGCCCGCTGAAATTGCTTATGAAGCGTTTATTTTTTCTCACAAGCGCATTCCTACTCGAGATAATCTTCATGATTTTTTCAATGGCTTGTGTTGGTTGCGGTTTCCGCAAGCTAAATCGCGATTGAATTTTTTGCAGGCGCAAGCGATTGCTTCTGAAGGTGTTGGAGCTACGCGGGGACCTTTGCGTGACGCTTTGACCTTGTTTGATGAAAACGTTTTGTTACTTCAAGCCTCAGATGACTTATGGCGCGCTCTGCAAGTGCGTGATTGGGAAAAGCTCTTCGGTGAGTTGCGCGATGAATGGCAAAGCGCGCACATCGTCATCTTTGGACATGCATTGCTTGAAAAACTAGTAACGCCTTATAAATCCATCACGGCACACGTGTTTCGCATTGCATCAGATGTAGATACAAAAGATGACCAAGCATTAGACGCTTGGTTAGCCAATAACTTACAACCAGACTACTTGGCCACCAAACCCTATTTGCCTTTGCCAGTGTTAGGCATTCCAGGGTGGTGGCCAGAAAACGAGGATTTAAGTTTTTATTCAGACACGCAAGTTTTCAGACTTGCTTAGCGAAAAAGCTTTTACGTGCATGCCGCATTAAGCATGAGTTAAGCAGGCAAATAACCTTCTACAGACAAATAACGCTCCCCCGTGTCGTAGTTAAAGCCGAGCACCTTGGCCCCGTGTGGAATATCAGCAAGCTTTTGTGCAATAGCAGCCAACGTCGCGCCAGAAGAAATACCAACCAGCAATCCTTCTTCTTTAGCACTACGCCTGCCAAATTCACGCGCGACTTCTGCGTCTACTTGAATGACGCCATCCAGCAAATCAGTGTGCAGGTTTTTTGGAATAAATCCTGCACCAATGCCTTGAATAGGGTGGGGCGATGGCGCACCGCCTGAAATAACAGGGGACGCTGTGGGCTCCACTGCAAATACTTGCAACTTTGGCCATTTGGCTTTGAGCACTTGGGCAACGCCTGTTAAGTGTCCGCCAGTACCCACGCCAGTGATGATGACGTCTAAACCTTCGGGAAAGTCTGCCAAGATTTCCTGCGCAGTAGTGTGTACGTGCACGTCGATATTTGCTGGGTTCTCAAACTGTTGCGGAATCCATGCGCCGGGTGTTTGTGCGGCGAGTTCTTCGGCACGGGCAATGGCGCCTTTCATGCCTTTTTCGCGGGGCGTTAAGTCAAAGCTTGCGCCATATGCCAGCATCAACCGTCTGCGCTCGATTGACATGCTATCTGGCATGACCAAAACTAATTTGTAGCCCTTTACCGCAGCGACCATCGCTAATCCGACGCCTGTGTTGCCAGAAGTGGGCTCGATGATGGTTCCACCAGGTTTGAGCGCACCAGATTTTTCTGCGGCCTCGACCATGGCCAATGCGATTCGGTCTTTGATCGAACCGCCTGGGTTGGAACGCTCAGATTTGATCCACACCTGATGTGTGTTGCTAAACAATCGGTTGATACGAATGTGTGGCGTATTGCCAATGGTGTCTAAAACGTTATGTGCTTTCATGCTTGTTTCCTCGTTAGCCTTTGATTTTGCTTGATTTTTTGTTTCAGCGTAGTTGCTACTTAGACTTTAACAACATATACTTATATGCTGCATTTGCAATTCTCTTTAGACCATGTCAGTTGTATGAAAAGAAAGCATTGCTCTTGCAACAGCCTCTCCGACTTTGATGCCATCCACCCCCGCTGACAAAATGCCACCTGCATATCCAGCCCCTTCACCTGCTGGATATAGCCCCGTTATGCTTGGACTTTGCAAGCTGACATCATCACGATCAATTCTTAATGGAGACGAGGTGCGTGTTTCAACGCCTGTCATCACCGCATCATGCATATCAAAGCCTTTTATTTTTTGTCCAAAGAGTGGCAACGCTTCGCGCATAGCATCCGTAACAAACTGAGGAAGCGCATCGTTGAGATGAACCATTTTTACTCCAGGTTTATAGGAAGGTTCAACGCTAGCTAAAGCTGACGATGCTTTGTTAGCAATGAAGTCCCCCACCAATTGCGCCGGTGCTTCGTAATTACTCCCGCCAAGTGTGTAGGCGATAGCTTCAAGTTGCCGCTGCAAGACCAAGCCAGATAAAGGGTGAAATTTATCTATCGCATGAGGCGTATCGTGGCGCACTGCATTACCAATCTCTTGGCCAAGCTCTGTTTCAAATGCGGCAGGGTCTGTGGGGTAATCGGTTGGGTCAATGCCTACGACCAGGCCAGCATTGGCATTGCGCTCATTGCGTGAATATTGGCTCATGCCGTTGGTCACCACGCGTCCTACTTCGCTGGTCGCCGCTACCACCGTGCCACCAGGGCACATACAAAAGCTATAGACAGCACGCCCATTGGCGGCGTGATGCACCAGTTTGTAATCTGCAGCACCAAGCAGTGGATGGCCGGCATGTTGTCCCCAACGCGCGCGATCGATCACGCTTTGCGGGTGCTCAATGCGCACGCCAATAGAAAAAGGCTTGGCTTGCATGGCGACTGCATGGCGGTGCAACATGGTGAAGGTATCGCGTGCACTGTGACCGAGTGCCAACACTACATGGTGCGCGGGGAGGGTGTAAGTTTCATTCGTGGTGTAGTTTTGAATACGTAAAGCGGATATTTGCCTTTTGGCTAGCGTCCCTCCACTTGAATCAAGCTTAGGGTGTGAACCGGTTGTAAAAGGGAGTGCAGCATATTCAATATCCATCACCCGTTGCTCAAACCGAACCTCACCACCTAACCGAATAATTTCTTCACGTAATCCTTCCACCACTTTGACTAACTTAAAGGTGCCGATATGCGGATGCGCCGCAAACAAAATATCTTCAGGCGCACCAAAGCGCACAAACTCTTGCATCACTTTGCGCCCTAAATGTCGTGGGTCTTTGATCTGGCTGTAAAGCTTACCGTCAGAAAAAGTACCCGCACCACCTTCACCAAACTGCACATTGCTCTGCGGGTTCAAGATGTGTTTACGCCATAGTCCCCATGTGTCTTTGGTGCGTTGACGCACAGGTGTGCCGCGTTCGATCACGATGGGCTTTAAACCCATTTGCGCTAAAACCAGTGCCGCAAAAATACCGCAAGGGCCAAAGCCGACAACCACGGGTCTATCTTGTTTTTCTTTGCTCCAATCTGCCGGTGCATGCACGGGCGGCAGCCAAGTCATATTTGGAGTTGCGTTGATATGCGAGTTTTTAACGTGTTTGGCCAATAGTGATTTTTCAAGCGCATCATCAGAAATAGCAACGTCAACAATGTAGACAACCAATAAATTTTGTTTGCGCGCATCAAAACTTCGTTTGAAAACGGTTAAACCACAAACCTCGGCTTTATCTATACCTAACGCTTGAGCAGCCAACTGACGAAGCGCAGTAACAGGATGCGGTGTTAATTTACGATCCTCCTCTGTTTCAGCAGGCGCGTCAGCAGCACGGCGCGCTTCCACTGGAAGCGCAGTAAGTGGCAGTTTGAGTTCAGAGAGTCGAATCACAAGCAAGCGGCCCGTGGCGATCGGGCAAGACAAGAGTTGTTGCAATTATGGGTCGATAATCAATCCGTGAAGCTCGCTAGGCCGTCGCTGGTGCAATCTTGGAAACAAGGCACTGGAGGA
>JBAXNJ010000181.1:0-4118 GCA_037133815.1 Betaproteobacteria bacterium | reverse complement strand
TTCGTCGACCACGATGAGTTGCAAATGCGGCATCGACGCAAACACCGCCATGCGTGTGCCCAACACAATACGCGCTTGGCCGTTGTGCGCAGCCAGCCAATTCTTCAAACGCTGCGCGGGCGTGAGGTTGCTGTGCATCGCGACCACGCAATCGTCGCCCCACTGCGGCGCAAAGCGCTCGCGAAAACGCGATTCAAGCTGTGGCGTGAGATTGATCTCCGGCACCATCACCAAAATTTGCGCGGATGCGTCTTTTGCTAACTGGGACTGCGCCGCGCGCAAATAGACTTCTGTTTTGCCGCTGCCGGTGTTTCCAAAGGGTAGGAAGGGGCCTTTGTGGGTGGCGATGTTTTCGAGGACTTGGGCTTGTTCTGGGGTAGACACTGGAACAAGTAAAGCTTCTAGATTTGAGTGCGGATCTGCCGTCTTGCTTTGCCGCGTCAAGCGCCGCGCCCATTGTTCTGCGCTGAGTTCGCGCAGTTGGTTGGGCAGGGCGGCTAAGGCAACTTCCCCGACGCTGCGTTGGTAATAGTGCGCGGCGAAGCGAACTAAGTCGCACCAGTGCGCGTTTAAAGGTGCCACGCCCCCCAACACGCTTGCAATAGGGCGTAGTGTGAGTGGGGCGTCGTCTTGTGCCTGCTCCGACGCATCTTGTGAGATGGCGACATCTATTACAGGATTTGCATTCCAAACCACGCCCATCAACTCGCGCTTGCCCAAAGGAACCCTGACCAAGGTTCCTGTTGGAAGCATTTCTTCGCTCGCATACGACAGCACATCCACCAACCCGCTATGTGCGGGTGTGTGAACGATTACGGAAACTATGTGCGGCATGTCAAGCGTCAAGTTGGCGTGATGAGTTGAGGTAATTTGGGTAAGAGCGACTTAAGTGCTTGATTTTTATAGGTTTGGGTGCTAACTCAGGATTTCTGTGGATAACTTTGTTGATATGTTGTCGTGAGTAGTGCCGAAGGCGCATCAATCAAGGCTTTGAACAGATTGCCCGAAAAAAAAGCATTCAGTTAAACCTATATAAATCAATGACTTAGTTAATTTAAACTTTTTTGAATGACAAATCCGATATATCGCGAGGAGTAGTTATAAGGGCCTTAATTTTGTGCATAAGTAGGCGTACTGTGACAAATATTTTGTAGATTCGTGCCATTTTTATGCTAGTTGATCGCCGTTTTGGGCTTCAGTTGCGACAAAGCCTCACGCACTTGAGCCACGCTCAGCAGTTCAGACAGTACTTGTGGCGCGCGGTTGGGTGCATACAGCACATAAACAGGCACGCCGCTGCGGCCTAGTTCGTTCAAGGCGCGCGAGATGGCGGGGTCGCGTCGCGTCCAATCTGCGCGCATCAGGCGCACCTGTTTGGCTGCAAAGTCGGCCAGCACATCAGGTTGGTTGAGCGTGGTTTGCTTGTTGATTTGGCAGGTCACGCACCAAGCGGCTGTGAAGTCGACAAACACCGCGTGGCCTCGGGCGAGCTCTGCTTGGACGGCGGTTGCTGTCCAGGTTTGCCAATGGTCGTTGGCCTGTGTGGCTGTGCTTACTGCGGCGCCAGGCGCTGTTGTTTCTTGCGAATCTGTATTTGAATTTGAGACAACCTCAAGGCCAATCCAACAAATAGCCACGAAGCCCAAGAGTTGAACAAAACGGCCCAGCGCTGTTTTAAAACGACTCGCCCAAACGGTGAGCGACAGAACCAGCAATCCGCCCAGCAGCAGCATGGACTGCGTCACGCTAGTTTGTAGGCCAAAGACCCAGAGCAACCAAACGACGGTCGCCAGCATAGGAAAAGCCAGCGCATGTCGCAGGGTGACCATCCACATTCCCGGTTTGGGCAACACCCGCGCCACAGCAGGCACCCAGCTTGCTAGTAAGAAGGGCAAAGCCAGACCCAGGCCCATGCAAGCGAATACCGAAAGGGCCTGCCAAGCAGGCATGGTCATTGCCACGCCCAAAGAGGCCCCCATAAACGGTGCTGTGCAAGGCGAGGCAACTGCCACCGCGAGCACGCCAGACAGCAATGCGTCGACCACGGGGTGGCGCGATTGCAAAGACGCAAGACTTGCGGGCAACATATTGCCTAGGCTAAAAACGTCCCATAAATTCAAAGCGATTAGTGTGAAAAGCACCGCCAACGCGGCAACAACAGCAGGAGTTTGCAACTGAAATCCCCAGCCCAACTGTTCGCCCATGGAGCGAAGTAATAAGACGGCACCGCCGAGCACTAAAAAGCTCGTCACGACGCCAACGGTGTAGGCAACACCCGTCAAACGGCGTATGTGTTTGCTGGCGCCTTGTTGGGCAAAGCCCAATAGCTTGATCGCCAAAATGGGCAATACGCAGGGCATGGCGTTCAAAATCAAGCCACCCAAGAGCGCGCCCGCGAGTGCGAGCATGAACCCAAATGCGCCGGTCTCTGCAGCAGAGGATGGGGCAGAGCTTGCCGCCTTTTCGGCTGATGCCGTGGCAAAGGCTTGGACCTTAGGGCTGGGCCATGCCCCAGAGACTGGCAAAACCAATTCGAAGCCTTGGCGTGATTCACCAGTGGCTTGAGATACCAGCAGCCAGCCGATTTTTGTAGGGCTTTCCCTGCGCGCCGTGCTCACGGGCAAACGTGCCGACCAAGTGGTGCCTTGCCAAGACTGCTCAGCCAGCGCATGTTGGTCCGTCGAAGACTCCAAAAGCTCTGGATCGGTTGGAAAGATGGTTAACTTTTGTCCGGCCCAGCTGGGAGGCAGGCCTTCTACAGAAGCGATCAAAAAGTCTCCCTCGAAGCGCGCTGTTTTTTGTGGGGCGCCTAGTTGGGTGGGTTGCTGTTTCAGCAGCCTGGTGAATGCTTGGGCGCGCGGCGCGAAACTGCTTTGCGAAGCAAATTGCATGACGAAGTCACCTTCTTGGGGGATGCACTCCAAGCGGCAGACCAGCCAATTGGCATGCAACTGCACGGGCAATTGGCCATTGATCTGGGCGCGGTAAGAAGACGTTACCTTGACTGCCACTGCCAGCAATGCATCACCTTCGAAGCCATAGTTTGTGAGCGTGCCCGCTGAGAGTTTTTTGGGAAGCGGCCACAGCACGGGCCCCACTTCCAGGCCAGGAGGCAACTTAAATTCAAGCTGGGTGGGCAGGCCTGAATCGCCCGGATTGCGCCAATAGGTATGCCATTCACTGGTATGTTGCAGTTGCAAGCCCAACCAAAAGGTTTTGCCAATCTGCACGCCGTCTGGTGCATGTGCGACCAACTCGGCACGTACTTGCGGAGTGGAAACAACTGCGCTTTTTGCTGTCGCATTTAGCTGGGCCCATGCCGCGCCTGCGCCAGAGCTGACGAAAACGAGCCAAAACAAAAGGCGGATAACAAACGTATGCATGGCGCTGATGTTAACGAGGCGACGAAAGTAAGATGCGCCTATGTCCACAGACGCCCGCTTCACCACCGCATTAGCCTCCCACCGCTGGGCCGCCATGAGCAGCCAAGACTTTGCGCAGCTCAACCCCGCGCGCGCCGTGGCGGTTTTGCCCTTGGGCGCGACCGAGCAACACGGGCCCCATTTACCCTTGAATGTCGACACGGTGTTGGTCGATGGCGTGGTCGATGCTGCGCTCACACATCTTGACAAACAAGACCCCGTGTTGGTTTTGCCCACCCAAACCGTGGGACTGAGCACCGAACACATCGCGTTTGCTGGCACGCTTACCCTGTCTTCGCAAACCGTGATTTCCCAGTGGTGCGACCTAGGTGCAAGCGTTGCGCGCGCTGGGGTCAAAAAACTTTTGCTCTTCAACGCCCACGGGGGCAACGTCGGGCTGATGGACGTCGTGGCGCGTGAATTACGCGCCCAGCATGGTTTGATCGTCTACAGCAGCAGCTGGTACAACTTGCCACTCGACGAAAAAGTGATGGCGCAATTCAGTGCCGATGAGCACCGATTTGGCATTCACGCTGGCGACATCGAAACTTCTATGATGCTGGCGCTCGCGCCTGAATTGGTTGATATGGCGAAAGCGCAAAACTTTGCGTCAAGCTCGCAACAGCGCGCGGCCACCTATCCCATTCTGGGTAATGGCCGCAGTGCGAGGTTAGGTTGGCATATGCAAGACTACAA
>JBAXNJ010000180.1:0-4130 GCA_037133815.1 Betaproteobacteria bacterium | reverse complement strand
ACCATAGCTAAGGCAGATACCAACATGGCACAACGGCCTCGAAAAGGGTCGTTGTGTGGTTCAGGCAATTCTGTTTCTGGAACTTCACTCATTTAGTTTTCTCCTATGGCTGATTTTGAAAATCAAGTTGTGACAAAGATAGATTATCTAATTTTTTGGCATCAAATCTGCCAGGGGAATGGTGATTCCTAATTGTGTCGAAATAAAGTCACGCGCCGTTTCTTGCCATTGGCCTAAATCAGAGCCTAGGTGTAACAAGCCAGGGTCATCTAAGAGCCCTTGGTTGAAATCGAGCGGTGTGGGAAAGCGTAATTGAAACAACTCGTATGCATGCGCATACAGCTTAGGCGCTTGTTTGTTGGACATAGGGATTGCCCTAAGACGGCCTTGGTGGCTCCAGTCACAAAACAAAATATTTCCTATGCGCAGCATCAGTACGCATTGGTTGGGAGAAATTTTGCCCAGTATCTTGGCGTAGCTGAGCTCATGTTGTGTATCAATTTTTTCTAAGGCTGCTGCGGCCTCTTCGCCTAAGGCGATCCAAGCTTCCAATATATGGCCGCCATGGAAGTAAGCCTCCCAAAATTGGCGCCGATAAGGACCAATATCGTCATCGGTATGGCGCAAGATTTCAAAGAAAGCATCCATCGTGCGCCCTGTGAGCCATCGACTGGCCGTCTCAATCGCTTCTTTGCGCACGCCCAACCAACCTGCGTGGTTGTGGCGTGGGTCCCCTAGCATGGACAAAAGTTTAGTGAGCAAGAAGTTTTTAATTTCTTGCGACGGTGATTTTTCAAACCATGGCGATAACAATGCGAAAGCGAATTCATCGCGCCAAATCGGATAACGAAAACGTTGCGTTGCTGTGCCTGCATCGTGCATTGCCCATTCGCACATGCGCTCGATATAAGCCAGGGTCGCACGAACATCCTCTGGCGCTTTAAGTGCCTCAGCAAAAGCTTGCCGACAAAAATGATTGAACCAAAAACCGCGTGTGAGCGCATGGTGCTCTTGCCACTGCAGCAAGGTTTTCTCGGCTGGCATGGTCAGAAGATCGTTGGCTATTTGAATGGGACCATTGATGGGGTCCAAGATATCCAAGGTGGTGATCAGGCGCGTTAAACCACCGGCTTGGGTTTCTAGCAAAGCATCGATCACCCGTTTATCTTGAAAAAAACGCTGCGCAGATTGCGCTAATTTTTGAAATAGTGCGTCGTCAGGCGTGAAGTGTTCTAAATAGGTATGCAATAAACTGCGCCCCCACTTCAGAGGGCGACGCGATTGCAAAGCATCAGGTACTGCAATATCCAAATAGTGCTGCGTCAATGGGCCATGCGGATGCAAACCATGGTCACCTTGTAGCCAAAGAGCATAAGGAATATGACGCCAGTCACGTTGGCGTGGCAAATCACTCGAGGGAGAAAACTCGACTACTGCAAACGCTTGATAAGTTCTCTCACCCACCGTGCGCAAATCCGGATCTTTGCCAAAGTTACTACTGCGCTTCACACTAGCCGCTGCGGCTAGCTTTTCAAAATCTTGCGGCAGTGGGGTAAACAGGTTTTCCATGCGATTGGTTTATCTAATCGTTTCTTGCATTTTCTTGAGTGTGCTCGTAGGACCTTTGGCGTTACCTGCCTCATTAGGCTGAAAAGCTAAAACAAAGCGCAATTCCACACGGCGGTTCTTTGCAGCTTCGCTCTTGTCGCTAGGGCGCTCATCTGCATAAGAACTAATGCCAAAGACGGGTTGCTCGCGTTGGTTGCGCAAGCTTTGCATAGTGCCTGCATTAAGTACTTTATAAACAGCGCGTGCACGGTCAAGTCCTAAATGCCAATTGCTGTAGTCGCCTCGAAGAAGGGGCGATGCATCGGTATGCCCTTCAATCAAAATGGTTTCAATCTCCACTTGCTGAGGATTGGACGGACAGTCTGTTGGTAATGCGCGGCGTTGCGAGAAAACATAGCAAGGAAGAATGCCTTGCAGTTGTTCGCTTGCAAGTTTTAAGGTTCGTAGACCATCGCTAGCAAGGTCGGGTTGGCCAAGTCCAAACAGGGTATCTGCTAGCAGATACCCTGTTTGGACTTGGCCAACCCGACCTTGCTAGCGATGGTCTACGAACCTTAAAACTTGCAAGCGAACAACTGCAAGGCATTCTTCCTTGCTATGTTTTCTCGCAACGCCGCGCATTACCAACAGACTGTCCGTCCAATCCTCAGCAAGTGGAGATTGAAACCATTTTGATTGAAGGGCATACCGATGCATCGCCCCTTCTTCGAGGCGACTACAGCAATTGGCATTTAGGACTTGACCGTGCACGCGCTGTTTATAAAGTACTTAATGCAGGCACTATGCAAAGCTTGCGCAACCAACGCGAGCAACCCGTCTTTGGCATTAGTTCTTATGCAGATGAGCGCCCTAGCGACAAGAGCGAAGCTGCAAAGAACCGCCGTGTGGAATTGCGCTTTGTTTTAGCTTTTCAGCCTAATGAGGCAGGTAACGCCAAAGGTCCTACGAGCACACTCAAGAAAATGCAAGAAACGATTAGATAAACCAATCGCATGGAAAACCTGTTTACCCCACTGCCGCAAGATTTTGAAAAGCTAGCCGCAGCGGCTAGTGTGAAGCGCAGTAGTAACTTTGGCAAAGATCCGGATTTGCGCACGGTGGGTGAGAGAACTTATCAAGCGTTTGCAGTAGTCGAGTTTTCTCCCTCGAGTGATTTGCCACGCCAACGTGACTGGCGTCATATTCCTTATGCTCTTTGGCTACAAGGTGACCATGGTTTGCATCCGCATGGCCCATTGACGCAGCACTATTTGGATATTGCAGTACCTGATGCTTTGCAATCGCGTCGCCCTCTGAAGTGGGGGCGCAGTTTATTGCATACCTATTTAGAACACTTCACGCCTGACGACGCACTATTTCAAAAATTAGCGCAATCTGCGCAGCGTTTTTTTCAAGATAAACGGGTGATCGATGCTTTGCTAGAAACCCAAGCCGGTGGTTTAACGCGCCTGATCACCACCTTGGATATCTTGGACCCCATCAATGGTCCCATTCAAATAGCCAACGATCTTCTGACCATGCCAGCCGAGAAAACCTTGCTGCAGTGGCAAGAGCACCATGCGCTCACACGCGGTTTTTGGTTCAATCATTTTTGTCGGCAAGCTTTTGCTGAGGCACTTAAAGCGCCAGAGGATGTTCGTGCGACCCTGGCTTATATCGAGCGCATGTGCGAATGGGCAATGCACGATGCAGGCACAGCAACGCAACGTTTTCGTTATCCGATTTGGCGCGATGAATTCGCTTTCGCATTGTTATCGCCATGGTTTGAAAAATCACCGTCGCAAGAAATTAAAAACTTCTTGCTCACTAAACTTTTGTCCATGCTAGGGGACCCACGCCACAACCACGCAGGTTGGTTGGGCGTGCGCAAAGAAGCGATTGAGACGGCCAGTCGATGGCTCACAGGGCGCACGATGGATGCTTTCTTTGAAATCTTGCGCCATACCGATGACGATATTGGTCCTTATCGGCGCCAATTTTGGGAGGCTTACTTCCATGGCGGCCATATATTGGAAGCTTGGATCGCCTTAGGCGAAGAGGCCGCAGCAGCCTTAGAAAAAATTGATACACAACATGAGCTCAGCTACGCCAAGATACTGGGCAAAATTTCTCCCAACCAATGCGTACTGATGCTGCGCATAGGAAATATTTTGTTTTGTGACTGGAGCCACCAAGGCCGTCTTAGGGCAATCCCTATGTCCAACAAACAAGCGCCTAAGCTGTATGCGCATGCATACGAGTTGTTTCAATTACGCTTTCCCACACCGCTCGATTTCAACCAAGGGCTCTTAGATGACCCTGGCTTGTTACACCTAGGCTCTGATTTAGGCCAATGGCAAGAAACGGCGCGTGACTTTATTTCGACACAATTAGGAATCACCATTCCCCTGGCAGATTTGATGCCAAAAAATTAGATAATCTATCTTTGTCACAACTTGATTTTCAAAATCAGCCATAGGAGAAAACTAAATGAGTGAAGTTCCAGAAACAGAATTGCCTGAACCACACAACGACCCTTTTCGAGGCCGTTGTGCCATGTTGGTATCTGCCTTAGCTATGGT
>JBAXNJ010000179.1:0-4141 GCA_037133815.1 Betaproteobacteria bacterium | reverse complement strand
TTCTTACTTATAAATAAACTGATCTGAATTACGCCTAGCTGCGGATGTTATCCGCACCACTTATGTGTTTGGGCTTTGTGGAGAAACGTCAAGTTTTAAAGCGTTTGCGTGTGAAATGCAGAGCAATAGCCCAGGCGACACCCGCATACAAAGCCAACACTCCCAAGTGCAACAAGGGTTGACTCGGCCATTGGTCTAAAAACAAGGGTCGTACCAATGCTATGGCTTGGCTAAGTGGTAACCACTCTGCTATTGCGCGCACCCAAGGCGGCAATTCCTCACTTGGAAAAAACACGCCACTCAAAAACATCATGGGCGTTAAGAACAACGTGAAGTAATAGGTGAAAAAGTCATAGCCTTTTGCCAATGCATTGAATATCAAAGCTAAGCAACTAAAGGTAATGCCTATAAATAATAGACTAGGCCAAGCGAGCAAGATTTTCCAACTTTGCGTGATGCCCAAAGCCATCATCACGCCCAAGATGGCGGTGATGGTGAACAAAGATTTAAATGCGGCCCACAGCATTTCAGCGAGCAACACATCTTCTAGCCTAATGGGAGCGTTCATGATGCCATCCCATGTTTTTTGCACATGCATACGCGAGAAAGCAGAGTACAAAGCCTCAAAAGTGGCGGCATTCATGGCACTCATGCAAATAGAGCCACTGGCTAAGAAAAGTAGATAGGGCACTTGCACGCCGTTGATGGTGACTTCGCCAATCAAGGCGCCCATGCCATAACCAAATGCGACGAGCCACATCAAAGGCTCTGCGATATTGGCTACCAAACTAGGAATCACTAATTTGCGCCATACCAAAAGGTTACGTCTAAATACGGGCCAAAAGCGAAAGTGGGTACGCATGGTTTATGCCCCTTCTCGAATTTGGCGACCGGTCATTTTTAAAAACAAGTCTTCTAGGTTGGCGGGGCGGTGCAAAGTGCGTAGACCGGGATAGGTATTGAGTGCATGCAAAAGAGGTGTTGCATCTACGGTGTAAAAGAAAACGGTTTCACCACTGGTCTCGGTGCGCTGCGCTAGTTCGACCAAAGGACTGTTGACCAATGCCAATGCGTCTTGCCCATACACCTCGACCACATCGGGTTCTAGGTGTTGAGAGATCAAATCACGCGGTGTGCCTTCGGCAATTTTTTTACCATGGTCAAGTAACAGCAAGCGGTTGCACAAGCGCTCTGCCTCGTCCATAAAGTGCGTAGTGAGTAATATCGATTTGCCTTGTTGCAACAGTTGTTGTAAACGTTCCCACATGAGGTGGCGTGCTTGGGGGTCAAGGCCTGTAGTGGGTTCGTCGAGTAACAAGATGTCAGGGTCATTGATGAGGGCGCGCGCCAAACTCAATCGGCGTTTCATGCCGCCTGAGAGTTGTCCGGGTTTGGCATCTGCTTTGTGGGTGAGTGCGGCGAATTCGAGTAACTCTGGCACGCGTGCTTCGATGGCGCTGCGCGGCATACCAAAGTAAGTACCGAATACACGCAGGTTTTCTGCGCATGTGAAGTCAGGGTCTAGCGTGTCGAACTGGCTGACAACGCCTAAGCGCGATTTGATGGCCAGTGCATCGCGCGGCATAGACAAACCAAAAGCTTGGATGCTGCCTGCATCGGGTTCGCTTAAGCCTAGACACATGCGCAAGGTCGTAGTTTTGCCAGCGCCATTAGGGCCAATCACACCCAAGCACTCGCCCGCTTGTAATTGAAACGACAAATCGTCGACAACAGCAGCGTCGGCATAGCGTTTGACGAGGTGTTGGCATTCAAAAAGAGGTGCTTGCATACACATATTGTGCCCCGCCTAAAATTCAAGCTTATGACGAAATCTCTCAGCGTATATCTGCAATATCTATTACCTAAACTGGCCTTAACCGAATTCGCCGGCCGTTTTGCGAATTGGCACGGGGGTCGCTGGACGCATGCGGTGATCCGTTGGTTTGTAAAGCGCTACAACGTCAATATGGATGAAGCAGCAGACGCTGACATCACGCATTACGCCAGCTTCAACGACTTTTTCACGCGTGCGCTCAAACCAGACGCACGTCCCTTAGCGAATGCGCAGTGGATCTGTCCAGTAGACGGTGCGATCAGCCAGTTCGGTCGCATTGGTGGCGACCAGATATTTCAAGCCAAAGGACACCGCTACAGCACACGTGCGTTATTGGGTGGTGATGCGCAGTTAGCGGCCCAATTTGATAACGGCGACTTTGCGACTATTTATTTAAGCCCCAAGGATTACCACCGCATCCATATGCCAGCGGCCGGACGTTTGTTGCGCATGATCCATGTGCCGGGAGATTTGTTCTCGGTCAATCCCGCAACAGCCCAAGGCGTGCCCGGTTTGTTTGCCCGCAATGAACGTGTGGTGTGTGTGTTTGATAGTTTTGTGATGGTGCTCGTAGGCGCCACGATTGTGGGCACTATGGCGACCACATGGCATGGGGTGGTCAACCCACCACGTTCACCCACGGTGCGCGAATGGCATTACGACGATGCGGCGATTCACTTGCAACAAGGCGAAGAAATGGGCCGGTTTTTATTGGGCTCTACCGTGGTGATGCTGTGGCCGCAGAACACGCTGGTGATTAACCAGCATTGGGAGCCTGGGTTGGGTGTGCGCTTGGGCGAGAAGATGAGCGAAGACAGCGTTTAAGCGGGTTATAACATCCTTGCAAATTAAACATGCCATATTCGAAATGCAAGGATAAAAAGCTACATATTTCGGCGATATTGCCCGCCCACTTCAAACAAAGCATTAGTAATTTGCCCCAGAGAGCAAACGCGCACAGCATCCATCAGCACTTCAAACACATTGGTGTTATCTATTACGGCTTTTTGTAGACGTTTAATTTGAACGACCGCATCTGCCTCGTGACGGGTATGGAAGTCGATCAGGCGTTTAAGTTGGCTTTGCTTTTCTTCTTCGGTAGAACGCGCCAATTCCAGTGTATCTGGCACGGGGTCGCCATTGGGGTTTCGGAAAGTGTTGACGCCGATGATGGGTAGTTCGCCCGTGTGCTTGAGCATTTCGTAAGTCATAGACTCGTCTTGGATGCGGCCGCGTTGGTAGCCCGTCTCCATCGCGCCTAAAACGCCACCGCGTTCAGCGATACGCTCAAACTCTGCCAGCACGGCTTCTTCCAACAACTCGGTAAGCTCTTCGATGATGAACGCGCCTTGGCTGGGGTTTTCGTTTTTCGCCAAACCCCATTCACGGTTGATGATGAGTTGAATCGCCATTGCACGGCGCACCGAGTCTTCGGTGGGTGTGGTGATGGCTTCGTCAAACGCGTTGGTATGCAAGCTGTTGCAGTTGTCGTATATGGCGATCAACGCTTGCAGTGTGGTGCGGATGTCGTTGAACTGAATCTCTTGCGCATGCAAACTGCGGCCACTGGTTTGGATGTGGTATTTAAGTTTTTGCGAGCGCTCGTTGGCACCGTATTTCTCTTTCATCGCAACCGCCCAAATGCGACGCGCGACGCGGCCCATCACGGTGTATTCGGGATCCATGCCGTTGCTAAAGAAGAAGGACAAATTAGGCGCAAAGTCGTCGATGTGCATGCCGCGCGCTAAATAGGCTTCGACAAAAGTAAAGCCATTGCTCAACGTGAACGCAAGTTGCGAGATAGGGTTGGCGCCCGCTTCAGCAATGTGATAGCCACTGATCGACACGCTGTAGAAATTGCGCACTTGGTTGCGCACAAAGTATTCGGCAATATCGCCCATCACTTTGAGTGAGAACTCGGTGCTGAACAAACAGGTGTTTTGGCCTTGGTCTTCTTTCAAGATATCGGCTTGCACCGTACCGCGCACGTTTTGCAACACCCATTCTTTGATCTTGGCGGTTTCGGTATCTGTAGGCTCGCGACCATTGTCTGTTTTGAACTTATCTATGTTTTGGTCAATGGCGGTGTTCATAAACATCGCCAAGATAGACGGTGCTGGACCATTGATGGTCATTGAGACACTGGTGGTCGGATTGCATAAATCAAAGCCGTCGTACAACACTTTCATGTCATCGAGCGTGGCCACGTTCACGCCAGAGTTACCGACTTTGCCATAAATGTCTGGGCGCAGATCAGGATCGTTGCCATACAAAGTGACAGAGTCAAACGCGGTCGATAAACGCTTG
>JBAXNJ010000178.1:0-4173 GCA_037133815.1 Betaproteobacteria bacterium | reverse complement strand
GCATCAGTGGAACTGGTGGTGGGCCCTACACGCAGTCCACCATTCGCAACGCCATATGACGCAGTGGAGCGACAACCGCAATCACCTGCTCGACGACTTATTACGAGCCGTGATTTGGGTGGTGGTGGCGCAGTTGGTCGGCATTGCCCCTAGCCAATTTGTTGCGGTAGTGGCGTTGACGCAATTGAGCGAGAACTTTCAGCACGGCAACTTGCGTTTGAGTTTTGGGCGTATCGGAGAGCGTCTGTGGGTCAGCCCACGCTTTCACCGTTTGCACCATGCGATTGGCTTGGGGCATGAAAGCCTGAATTCCGAAGGTCAGACAGTGCTTGGCGGGCATAACTTTGGCGTTCTTTTGCCTTGCTGGGATGTGCTGTTCGGAACCGCTAACTTCGACTCGACATTTGAGGCCACGGGGATACGTGACCAAGTGACAGAAGGTCGTGATTACGGCAAAGGTTTTATAAGTCAACAAATATTAGGTATTAAAAGACTCTTATCTGCATTGGGATTGTCTAGCCACACCTGACTGGGTGGGTTATGCTTTTCTACATGCGATTGTTTTTCGATTCCCTTTGGCGCGCTCTGGCTTATTGCTTCATGCCGCGCATCATGGCCTTGGCCTTGTTGCCTCAGGTCATGTTGCTCGTGCTGACCCTGAGTTGGGGATATTTTTATTGGCAGCCAACCCAAGACTGGGTCAGTGAATTTCTCGCTTCTTGGCAAGTCATGCAAAGCATGATGGACTGGATGCAATCCCACGGCGCTGGTGACTTGCAGGGTGTTCTCGTTCCGTTGGTGGTGATTTTTTCCATCACACCCCTTTTGGTGATCCTGTCCTTACTGGCAGTTTCTTTGATGATGGGCCCAGCTTTGGTGAGCCTGGTGGTGCAACGTCGCTTTGCCCATTTGGCGATGAAGCATGGGGGCTCTGTCGTCAACAGCATCGTCTGGACGCTTGTCTCAACTTTCTCAGCCATGCTAGCCATGGTTATTTCCTTGCCGCTGTGGGTCGTGCCACCCTTGATGTTCATCGTGCCTCCCATCATTTGGGGATGGCTCAGCTACCGCGTGATGGTGTTTGATGCTTTGGTGTCGCACGCGAGCCGTGACGAACGCATAGAGATCGGACACAAACACCGCTTGCCACTTCTTCTAATAGGTGTCCTTACAGGCTTTTTAGGCGCGTTACCCAGCATGGTGTGGGCCTCAGGCGCTCTATTTGCAGCCGCTTTTGTGGTCTTGGTGCCTGTAGCGATTTGGATTTATTCCTTGGTGTTTGCTTTCACAGCCCTGTGGTTCACCCACTACAGCTTGGGTGCCTTGGAGATCATTCGTGCAGAGGCGAACCCAGTCGTGGTCGGCGCTTCTGTGCCATTACGTGCGCTAGCATTGGCGGATGAACCAAGCAACCCACCCCCAACGCCCTGAAATTGGCTTAATCATCGTCGGCGATGAAATTCTCTCCGGTAAACGCGCTGACAAGCACCTTCCTAAAACCATTGAACTGCTAGCAGCGCGGGGCTTGAGCCTCGATTGGGCTGACTACGTTGGCGATTCTCCTGAGCGAATTACCCGTACCTTAAAGCGCGCCTTCACCAGCAACAGCATTGTGTTTTCTTGCGGCGGCATAGGCGCTACGCCAGACGACCACACCCGCCAATGCGCAGGCCGTGCTTTGGGTCTGGAGTTAAGCCTGCATGCTGAGGCAGAAGTCTTTATCCGCGAGCGCATGAAAGATATAGCCAAGGAGCAAGGCGTTCCTTATGAGCCAGATCACCCCAACAACGTGCATCGCTTAAATATGGGCGTGCTTCCTTTGGGGGCAGAAATCATCCCCAACCCTTACAACAAGATTCCTGGATTCACTTGCCGTGGGCCTGGTGGTGGGGCTGTGCACTTCGTTCCGGGCTTTCCGGTCATGGCTTGGCCCATGATCGAATGGGTGTTAGACACCCACTACAAGGAACTATTTTTAGACGCTGCCTGGATGGAGAAATCGGTCATCATCTTTGGATCTATGGAGGCCATACTGACGCCCTTGATGGAGCAGATGGAAAAAGAGTTTGAGGGCATCAAAGTATTTAGTCTGCCGAGCGTGGACCATCCTGAATACGGCCGCCACATTGAACTTGGTGTCAAAGGTGAGCCCTCTTTGGTGGATCGGGCATACCCAGAACTTGTAAAAGGCTTGAAAGCCTTTGACCTCAAATTTGGCCCCGAATTGGTGCGACCATAATTAATCACTAAATTGGTGCATATACATAATATATGCACCATAATAATGCATTTGATTAATGCACAGTTTTGGTCGGAAGTTGAGGCTAGTCGCCCAAACGCGGTCAAAGTCAGGGCAAAATAAGCCCCAAGAAGCCATCGCTGGCAGGTCGTTTTTTTAGCGTCCACTGGCATAAATAATGCTTCGAGTAACAACGTATTTTTAGATAACCAACCTACCCCTGAAGGAGAGCCTAATGGCCAAGACCGTCGCAGACGTGATAAAGATGGTGAAAGACAACGAAGTCAAGTTTGTTGATTTCCGTTTCACCGATACCCGAGGCAAAGAGCAGCACGTGAGCGTGCCAGTGTCTGCGTTCAATGAAGAAAAATTCACAGAAGGCCACGCATTCGACGGTTCTTCTATCGCTGGTTGGAAAGGCATTGAAGCCTCTGATATGTTGTTGATGCCTGATGCGATGTCAGCCTTTATCGACCCCTTTTTCCAAGAGTCCACTTTGGTGTTGAGCTGCGATGTGCTCGAGCCAGGTGACGGCAAGTCTTATGACCGTGATCCACGTTCTATCGCCAAGCGCGCTGAGGCTTACTTGAAAGCCTCTGGTTTTGGCGATACCGCTTACTTTGGACCAGAGCCAGAATTCTTCATCTTCGACGATGTGCGTTGGGCCAACGACATGTCAGGCGCTTTCTTCAAGATCGACGAATACGAAGCCCCTTGGAACTCAGACAAAGTTATGGAAGGCGGCAACAAAGGCCACCGTCCAACCGTGAAAGGCGGTTACTTCCCAGTTCCTCCCGTCGACAGCATGCAAGACATGCGCGCCGAAATGTCTTTGATTTTGGAAGAAATGGGCATCCCCGTTGAAGTGTTCCACCACGAAGTCGCTGGCGCTGGTCAAAACGAAATCGGTACCAAGTTCTCTACTTTGGTTGAGCGCGCTGACTGGACCCAAAAATTGAAGTATGTGGTCTGGAACGTGGCCCACTCATTTGGCAAAACAGCCACCTTCATGCCAAAGCCATTGGTCGGCGACAACGGTTCTGGCATGCACGTGCACCAGTCCATTTGGAAAGACGGCAAAAACCTGTTTGCAGGCAAAGGCTATGCTGGTTTGAGCGATACCGCTTTGTTCTACATCGGCGGCATCATCAAGCACGCACGTGCTTTGAATGCGATCACCAACCCAACGACCAACAGCTACAAGCGTTTGGTCCCTGGCTTTGAAGCCCCTGTGAAATTGGCATATTCGAGCCGTAACCGTTCTGCTTCCATCCGTATTCCTCACGTGGCGTCTGACAAAGGCCGTCGCATTGAGGCACGTTTCCCAGATCCAATGGCCAATCCTTACCTCTGCTTCTCAGCCTTGTTGATGGCTGGTTTGGACGGTATCGAAAACAAAATTCACCCCGGTGAAGCCGCTACCAAAGACCTCTACCACTTGCCACCCGAGGAAGACGCATTGATACCCACCGTATGCCACAGCTTGGACCAAGCCTTGGAGTATTTGGACAAAGACCGTGCGTTCTTGACCAAAGGCGGCGTGTTCACCGACAGCATGATCGATGCTTATATCGAACTCAAAATGCAAGAGGTCACACGCTTCCGTCAAGCCGTGCACCCCGTTGAATACGACATGTATTACTCTCTGTAATCGGTCGCAACGCTGTTGCATAGAAAGGACGGCGCAAGCCGTCCTTTTTTTTACCCCTTCATCTAAACCATGACTTCGCATCCCTACACCCACGCCTTTGACTTGTTGGCCACTTTGGTCGCGGTGGTCCGTGTTGATGGCATGGTAGTTTTTGCAAACTCTGCGCTTGAGGATGTACTGGGTGTATCCAAACGCCATATCGTGGGCAATTCGCTGTCGCAACACTTTGTCAAGCCCGCTGGTTTTGAGAGCGTTTTAAAAGGTGCCCAAAGAAACGCCTTTG
>JBAXNJ010000177.1:0-4179 GCA_037133815.1 Betaproteobacteria bacterium | reverse complement strand
GACAACGTCTACAACCTGACGTGGACAGAAGGCTTGAGTTACGGCGATGTATACAAGCAAAACGAAATCGAACAATCGACCTACAACTTCGAGCACAGTGATGCTGCATTTTTATTCCAAGCTTTTGGCGCCCATGAAAAGCAAGCGCAGCATTTGATTACCGAGCAACTTGCTTTGCCTGCTTACGAGCAAGTGCTCAAAGCCGCCCACACTTTTAATATGCTCGACGCCCGAGGCGCCATCAGCGTGACTGAGCGAGCCGCTTATATCGGACGCATCCGCAACCTCGCGCGTGCCGTCGCCCAAAGTTATTACGACAGCCGCGAACGCTTAGGCTTCCCCATGGCGCCGCGCGCTTGGGTGGACCAAATCGCATCCAAAACAGCAGCCACACCATGACCACCCAAAGCCTGCTCGTTGAGCTGTTTGTCGAAGAACTCCCGCCCAAAGCCTTGCAAAAATTGGGCAACGCCTTTTTAGAGGTGTTGTCTGAGCAACTACGTGCGCAAGGTTTACTGAGTGCTAACTCTGTCGTGACGTCTTACGCTACGCCGCGCCGTTTGGCATCGCACATCAGCGCAGTTATTGCACAAGCACCTGATCGCCAAGTTGAGCAAAAGCTCATGCCCGTTGCGGTGGGCCTAGACGCTAGCGGTAACGCAACACCCGCCTTGCTTAAAAAACTCCAAGCACTCGGTGCTGGCGCAGATGCAGTCGCGCAACTGCGCAAAGCGCCTGAGCCAGGTAAAGATACGTTGGTGCTCTTCTACGACAGCCAAGTCAAAGGCGCAACCTTGGCAGTTGGTTTGCAAAAAGCTTTGGACGAAGCGATCGCCAAACTGCCCATCCCCAAAGTGATGACCTACCAGTTAGAAAAAGACTGTGAACTTCCAGGTTGGAGTAGCGTGCAGTTTGTTCGCCCCGCGCACGGATTAGTCGCTTTGCATGGAAGCACCGTAGTGCCCGTAACCGCTCTAGGTTTGAAAGCGGGCAACAGCACCCTAGGCCACCGCTTTGAAGCCAAAGTCTCGCCGGTGGTGTTTAAAAGCGCCGATACCTATGCCGAGCAACTGAAATCCGAAGGCGCTGTGATCGCCAGTTTTACCGAGCGTCGCGACGACATTACTCGCCAACTCGAAACCGTAGCTGCCAAGATCGGCGGCGGCGTGCGCGCCATCGAAGACAGCGCTTTGCTAGACGAGGTCACGGCTTTGGTTGAGCGTCCCAATGTGCTTAGCTGCACTTTCGAGAAAGAATTCTTGGACGTCCCGCCCGAGTGTTTGATCCTCACCATGAAGGCCAACCAAAAATACTTTCCTTTGCTCGACGAGCAAGGCAAGTTAAGCAACCAGTTTTTGGTGGTCAGCAACATCACACCGGACGACGCCAGCGCAGTGATTGGCGGTAACGAACGTGTGGTTCGCCCGCGTTTGGCAGATGCAAAATTTTTCTTCGACCAAGACCGTAAAAAATCCTTGGCGACCCGCGCTGAAGGTCTGGCCAATGTGGTCTATCACAACAAACTTGGTACACAAGCGGAACGGACCCAGCGCGTGCGCGCCATTGCCAAAGCTATTGCTGGTTTGATACACAAAGGGGACGACGCCACGTTTCTGCATGCGGTAGATACCGCGGCGCAATTGGCCAAGGCCGATTTGCTCACCGATATGGTGGGTGAATTTCCAGAGCTGCAAGGCATCATGGGTGGCTACTACGCGCGCCACGATGGGCTTCACGCAGATATCGCCGAGGCAATTGAAGACCATTACAAACCGCGTTTCGCCGGTGACGACTTGCCGCGCAACTCCGTGGGCATGGTCGTCGCCATGGCCGACAAACTTGAAAC
Source organism: Betaproteobacteria bacterium (assembly GCA_037133815.1). Taxonomy (GTDB): domain Bacteria; phylum Pseudomonadota; class Gammaproteobacteria; order Burkholderiales; family Burkholderiaceae_C; genus Limnohabitans. The sequence goes on along the minus strand of JBAXNJ010000177.1, from coordinate 2,333 downwards.
CTTGGTGGGCATGTTTGGCATTGGCAATTTGCCAACGGGTGACAAAGACCCCTTCGCTTTGCGACGTCACGCCTTGGGCGTGATTCGCATGTTGCGCGAATCTTCACTCACCATGTCGCTGTCGGACATCATTGGCCAAACCGTGGCGGTATTTGGTAGCGCGATCACCGATCCACATACACAGTTAACTGCGTTTTTCTACGACCGCCTGTCGGCCAGTTTGCGCGAACAAGGTTTCTCTGCGCAAGAAGTCGAAGCTGTCTTGGCCCTGCGTCCACAAGAACTTTCTGACATCACGCGTCGCTTGCAAGCCGTGCGTGCTTTCGCTGCATTGCCTGAAAGCCAAGCCTTGGCTGCTGCCAACAAACGCATTGGCAATATCTTGAAAAAAGCCGACGATGTGCATGGCGATGTCAACGAAAGCCTACTCACCGAAGCCGCAGAAAAAGCGCTGTTCAAAACTATGCAACGTTTAACACCTGCGGCACACCAGCAATGGGTGGCTGGCGACTACACCGCGTCTTTGCAAATCCTGTCTGCCTTGCGCACACCTGTAGATGCTTTCTTTGACGATGTGATGGTCAATGCAGAAGATCTTGCATTGCGTCACAACCGCCAGCGCTTGCTCAAGCAATTGCATATGGCGATGAACCAAGTCGCCGATTTGGCGTGCTTGTCAGTTTGAGGCACCACACATGATCACCAAACTCGTCATCCTCGACCGCGACGGCACCATCAACCACGACAGCGACGAATACGTCAAAACGGCACAAGAGTGGACACCCATGCCAGGTGCGCTCGAAGCTATTGCGCGTCTGAACCACGCCGGCTGGCATGTGGTGGTCGCGTCTAACCAATCGGGCTTAGGCCGTGGCTTGTTCGATGTGGCCGCACTCAACGCCATGCACTCCAAGATGCACAAAATGCTAGGCGCTGTGGGTGGCCGTGTCGATGCGGTGTTTTTCTGTCCGCACAGCCCAGATGAGAACTGCAGTTGCCGCAAACCTGCTTCTGGCTTGTTCGAGCAAATCGGCGAGCGCTACGGCATGGATCTCAAGGGCGTACCAGCTGTGGGCGACCATCTGCGCGATTTGCAAGCCGCCACCGCAGTGGGTTGCGAACCGCACTTGGTGATGACGGGCAAGGGTGCGCAATACAAAGGCCAAAGTAATTTGCCAAAAGATTTCCCAGCCAATACGCAGGCGCATGTAGACCTCTCTGCGTTCGTAGATTGGTTACTTCTCAAAACCCAAGCGGCAGCTAAATCCAGCGCCAAAGCTACGCAAACTTCGCAGAGCGCTGGTAGTTCCGCATGATCGCTTTTTTGCGTTCGGTGCTCCATATGGCTGTGATGGCCATCACCATCGTTCCTTGTGCCCTGTTGATTGTTTTGTGTGCGGCAGTTGGTGTGGGTGCTTCTGCGCGTTACAAGTTTGCGCAGTTTTGGCTGTGGTTGAGCATCCAAGCTGCGCGCGTCATATTAGGTATCAAATACCGAACCCAGGGGTTTGACAATCTGCCGGTCGGGCAAACCAGCCCGGCGATTTTGTTGGTCAAACACCAATCGACCTACGAGACATTTTTGATGCCGGCCATCATGCCCCATCCTCTCGCCTATGTGTTCAAACGCGAATTGCTTTACGTGCCATTTTTTGGCTGGGCGATTGGCTTACTAGACATGGTGCACATCGACAGATCGCAACGCGCCAAAGCCTTTGCCAAAGTGGTGGAGCAAGGCAAGGCCTTGTTAGAAAAAGGTGTATGGGTCATCATGTTTCCTGAAGGCACCCGCATTCCGCGTGGACAACGTGGCGTTTACAAAAGTGGCGGTGCAAGGCTTGCCATTGCGACTGGCGCCCCTGTGATTCCGATTGCGGTGACATCGGCAACTTGCTGGCCACGCAAAGCTTTCATTAAATATCCGGGCGTGGTCGATGTGTCTATTGGCGTACCCATCCCAAGCATTGGGCGCGAGGCAGACGAACTGACTAAGCAAGTCGAGCTGTGGATCGAATCTGAGATGCATAGGCTCGATCCAGAGGCCTATGCCGAACCTGTCTTAACAAGCGCCTGAGGTTTCGACGCATGGGTCAGTTCATTCAACGTGTGCTAGATCTCTTTGATGTGACGCCGTCGACCGGCGCCTCTCAAGGCGGACTGCCTAGCGAACTACTATTGAAAAGCAGTGGTCCCCTTTCTAATCCTGAGCGCCCAGCTAGGTTGTTGTCACAGTCTCTTTCCCCTGCCCAGTTTGCCCATCCGCGCGCGAGTCGGCGTATCGCCCTATCCACATGCGATGTGGCCTATGCCTTTCGCCGAGCGAAGCGACGCAC
>JBAXNJ010000176.1:0-4189 GCA_037133815.1 Betaproteobacteria bacterium | reverse complement strand
GTCACCGTCAATGGTGGCTATGTGATGCCCGCTTGGTATGACATTTTGGGGGCCAACTTAATAAGTCAACAAGACTCAGTCGGCATCAAGCGTTCAGAAAATGCCATTGCCGCCTTGATTGATCGAGAGCTTGGACGCGGTATCTCGCATCAAAATATTGTTCTAGCGGGATTTTCACAAGGCTGTGCAATGGCTTTGCATACAGGCTTGCGGTACAAGCAAAAATTGGCTGGTATCGTTGCACTGTCGGGTTATTTGCCCTTGGCCGATACCTTGGCGCATGAGCGCAGTCAAGCCAATGCAAATACACCCATATTCATAGCGCATGGAACGCAAGATCCAGTCGTGGTGATGGACAGAGGAGAAGAGTCTAAAAATGCTCTGATTGCCTTGGGTTATTCAGTGCAATGGAAGACCTATGTCATGGGCCATTCGGTACATCCTGATGAATTGGCCGATATTTCAAAGTTTTTAAGAGATGTTTTAACAGCTTAATTTGATAATGTGGGTGTCCGTCTTCAAATGGTTTGAGACAGGGGTTGAGCAATAGCCTACAAACCGCAAACCAATCGCACGACATATGACACGGTTTTCAATTCCGAACAAAACCTGATCGTCCAGATTCTTGACGCCCTGACCCTTATAAAGTAGCTCAAACGTCCAGAATCTGGACGCCTCTATGAGTTCAGCAACAAAGGCCTCATCAAATTTAACGCCCTTCACTCGAACTAACCGCCGCGAAAGACGTGGAAGTCACGCCTACTACAAAAGTCATGTCATTTAGAAGACACGTCTTGCAAAGTTGGCGCAGTAAGGTATCACCGGATTCATTTAAAACTATTCAATGCCATGCAGCCCATATCCTCACCACAAGATGAAGCCGTGATTCACGGGCCAAGTCCATGGAAATCTGTACCCAAACACACATGGCCGACTGAGGGATATACGCGCGCGCCTTACTGGGCCTATACGGACCCTGATATCTACGCGCAAGAACAAATCAATATCTTCCGCGGAAAAACTTGGAACTACGTTGGCCTCGAAGCTGAAGTTCCGGAGGCCGGCAGTTTCAAAACCACATATATTGGCGAACAGTCTGTGGTGCTGACGCGAGCTGAAGACTATTCGCTGCACGTCGTTGTCAACCGTTGCGCTCATCGAGGCAACATGCTTTGCAGGGACGCCTTCGGCAAAGTCGAAAAGCTATATTGCGTTTATCACGCATGGAACTACAACCTCAAAGGCGACCTCACCCACGCAGCATTCAGCCATGGTCTTCGAGGCGAAGGTGGATTACCCAAGGACTTCCAACTCTCTGAGCATGGCTTGCATAAGTTGCGCGTGGCAAGCTTTTGTGGGTTAGTCTTCGCCACATTCTCTGATGACGTCGCGCCACTGGAAGAATGGCTTGGCGACGTGGCTCATGGCATCCGCCGTGTTTTGCATAAGCCATTGAAGGTATTGGGCTATGACACCCAGCGCATCCAAGCAAACTGGAAGACCTACCATGAAAACCCGCGTGACTCTTACCACGCAAACATCTTGCATACCTTTTACGGCACATTTGGCTTGTCACGTCAATCTCAGGAATCGGGCATGACCCTTGACGAAAGCGGACGGCATGTTTACTTTTACACAAAGGCGGGGACTGAGAAAAAATCAGAGGAATTTGACAAAACAAGCCCAACCTTGAGATCCGTTAACGACGACATGAAACTCGAAGACCCCAGTATTTTGAAGTGGAGGGATGAGTTTGGTGATGGCGTCAGTGTCCAAGTGCTAACCACCTATCCTTCGTTTGTGCTTCACCAAATTGCCAATAGTTTGGCGACACGTCAACTCATTCCCAGAGGCGTGGGTGAATCAGACTTGGTATGGACATACTTTGGCTTTGTTGACGACGACGAGGCAACCACTCAAGCTCGTTTGATACAAGGCAATTTGGCTGGGTCTGCTGGCATGATTTCTGTTGAAGATGCGGCAGTCTGTGAGATGATGCAACGCGCCATGGCCGACGGTCAAAGTGGTGAATCCTTTATTGAAATGGGCGGCAAAACATTGGTAAGTGGCGGCAATACCAAGTTATCCGAGCGTGCCATTCGTAACTTCTGGCACAACTACCGCATTGATATGGATCTGCCATGACGACGACATATGACATACACATCAGGGCTGTTGAAAATCTGATCTATGAGTGGGCCAGGCACATTGACGAAGACCACGTAGAAGCCATCACAGACTTGATGCTCGAAGATGGGCGCTATACCGTCAAATCACGGTTTAACCATGACCGAGATTTACCCATGGCCATCATTGACAGCCATAGCGCAGCCCAGCTACGCGATCGCATCAAATCCATGCGGGTTGCCAACATTTACGAGCCCCATCATTACCGTCATATCCTGTCTGGCATACAAATCTTGAATGAAGAAGATGGCGTCCTTCATGTTCGCTCAAACTACCTTGTGATTCGCACAATGGCGTTGGATGGTGACATGAAAATTTTCTCTACCGGGCAATGTCAAGATCAAATCGTTCTGACAGCGGGTGGTCCCAAATTTAAGAAACGCTTATTTCTTTACGACTCACGCATCATCGAAACTTTGTTGGTTGTCCCCATCTAAACCATAGGAAACATCTCATGAACATCCCAAATCGCCGTGAATTTATCAGTACATCACTGGCACTATCAATGCCGATTTTGACTAGCGAGGCAAGCGCTCAAAACAGCACAGCATGGCCACAAAGAACAATCAAAATTGTGGTACCCAACCCTGCAGGTGGTAGTGCAGACTTGTTCCCACGTTTGATTTCAGAGGCGTTGATGGCCAAACTTGGGCAAACCATCGTGATTGAAAACAAACCGGGCGCAGCAGGCAATATTGCAGCTGAATTTGTTTATGGCTCTGAGCCAGACGGCTACACCCTCATGGCAGCGCCGCCCCCGCCTCTTTCCATCAACGTCAGTTTGTACCCCAAGCTGAACTACGAACCCTCAAAGTTTGTACCGATCACCATCCTCTCCATCGTGCCAAATGCTTTGATGGTTCACCCCTCAGTTCCCGCCAATTCTGTTCAAGAATTAATTGCTTTTGCAAAAGCCAACCCAGATAAACTGAGCTACGCATCCCAAGGCAACGGCTCCACAGCCCACTTGACAGCTGAATTATTCAAGCAAAAAACTGGTACCAAAATGGTCCACGTCCCCTACAAAGGCGATGCACCAGCTGTGGCAGACCTACTTGCTGGACATGTCAATGTAATGTTTGGTAATGTTGCTCAAGCCTCTGCTCATTTGCGCAGTGGAAAACTCAAAGTGCTGGCAGTGACCAGTGCCAAGCGCATTAGCAGCATGCCCAACACTGTTGCCATGCAAGAAATTGTCCCAGGCGTTGTGGCAGTTGCTTGGTTTGCCATGGTGGCGCCCCCAAAAACACCAGCAGCGATCGTCAACCGTTTATCTAGCCTGATCGGCGAAATTTTGCGCACACCCGAAATGGCGCGTCGATTTGCTGAAGTAGGCGCAGAACCTATTGGAAACACACCAGAAGAAATGACGCTGTGGATGAAAGAAGATACCGAACGGTGGCGTCAAGTAATCAAAAACGGCGGCGTCACCATCGATTGAGATAGAGCGTATTTAAGTTAATTTACGCTGACTGGCTCTAGCCCAAACCACTAGACACTTTTCATAACAAGAACTAGACGCACCATTCATCCGCAGACAAACTCAGGCCCTAACGTTTCCTGATTGTTCCAGAGCTATTGCGTCAAGATTCTTGGCGCCCCCTACCCTCCAGCGTCCAACTACGCCTGTTTTTCATCTAAGATGTTCAACTCATAAAGACCATCACGCACACGAGGAAGAGCAAATGTCTAAAAGTTATTGGATTTCCACATATCGCGCAATAAAGGATGAACAAAAGGTTGCAGCCTATGCCAAGCTCGCTGGGCCTGCGCTAACAGCAGCAGGTGGTCAATTCCTAGCACGTGGTGAACCATTTATGACCTATGAACTTGGCTTGAAGCAACGCACCGTATTGCTCGAATTTGATAGTGTTGAGCAGGCAGTAGCAGCCCACGACAGCCCCGCTTACCAGGCAGCATTAAATGCTCTCGGCGATGGCGCGGATCGTGACATTCGAATCATTGAAGGTGTTTAAACTTTATCAAGAATGCGTTCTACGCC
>JBAXNJ010000175.1:0-4220 GCA_037133815.1 Betaproteobacteria bacterium | reverse complement strand
ATGATGCCCCCGATATGTTTGACGATGAGCGGCGAGAGTCCCTCGGAAGGTTCATCCATTAGGATTAGTTCCGGATTCGCCATCAGTGCGCGTCCCACTGCTAACATCTGCTGCTCACCACCAGAAAGCGCCCCACCAGAATGCTCAATACGATCGGCCAATTGGGGAAATTCATGAAGCACCGCCTCTAGGTCCCATCGCCTTACGCCAGACATATCACCATCCAGCCGCGTACCCGCAAGCGCACTAGTCGGTAACATAAGGTTCTCGCGCACGCTCAATGAGCGGAAAATGCGCCGTCCCTGTGGCACAAGTGCCATACCACGTTGTGCGATCGCATACGGCGCAAGACCTTGCAGCGATGCGCCTTTAAATAAGACCTCACCCGAGCGAGGCGGAGTAAGACCAGCTATGGAGCGAATTAGTGTAGTCTTACCCATACCATTTCGACCAAGAATTGCGACGATGCGACCCGCCTGCAAATCGAGACTAATGCCCTGCAACACATAACTATCACCGTAGTATGTATGTACTTCTCGAACTGAAAGTAGAAGTTTAGATATTGCCAAAATATACGTCTCGTACTTCTGAGTTAGCTTGCACTTCCGCAGGCGAACCTTCAACAATGATTTTGCCTCGATGCAAAACGGTCACGCTATCAGCCAAAGCAAGTGCAATGTCCATATCATGTTCAATCATGATTAGCGTGATATCACGAGGCAAAGTACTGATCATCTTTGCAATTCCCTGACGCTCGCTTGGTGATAAGCCAGCGCAGGGTTCATCGAGCAACAATATCTTTGGATTGGTATTTAGCGCTAACGCCATTTCTAGTTGGCGGCGGTCTCCGTAAGAAAGATCATTAACAGAATCGTCAGCGCGAGCTTTCAACCCAACGCGGTCAAGTCCATCAAGTGCACGACTACGTAGCTCAGGATAATGCCCTACCGATCGGTGCACTGTCCATTTTAGACTAACGGTTCCCATCAGCGCAAGCACAACGTTCTCCAATAGAGAAAGTTCAGTGAATACGTTAGATATCTGGAAAGTCCTTCCCATGCCCAGTTCAGTACGTCGATTTTCCGTGAGTTTTGTAACATCGTCCCCAAATAACTTCACACAGCCACTTGAAGGCTGCAAAGTTCCGCTAATACAATGAAAAAGTGTTGTCTTACCAGCGCCATTTGGTCCGATCAAAACTCTCCGCTCACCATTAGCCACCATAAGTGAAACTGCATCAACAGCCAGCAAGCCACCGAACTGCTTACTAATTAACTCAAGTTCAATCGCAGGAAGTTTCATGACGATCTTCTACGAATTTGCAAATGGTTGAAAAGACCTAAGATCCCTTGAGGCGCCCACAAGACGGTAACAATAAAAACAATCCCAATCAAAGTAGCATAGAGTTCAAAAAAACCACTCACCCAATTACGCAGTCCAAGAATTACTCCGGAGCCAATTAAAGGACCAAGGATCGTTCCACTACCGCCAACAATTGCCATTAGTGTCGCCTCAACTGAGTTCGGAAATGAAGCAGCAGCCGGATTTACAAAACGGTTGTAATACACATATAGCACCCCAGCTAAGCTTGCAACCAGTCCCGAAATAACAAAAGCTACATAAAGATGAGCTCCAGTGCGATAACCTAAACTTCTCATTCGAGTTTCACTACCTTTTATGCCACGCAAGACTAAGGCGAAAGGTGAGTTGATAAACACACGGTAAGCAAGAGTGCAAACGGAGATCATCGCTAGGACAAAATAATAGTACTCAGTTTGGGTAGAGATGCTCGCTACACCAACTGAAGGGAAGGGAACGTTGGTTACCCCGTTATCACCACCAGTAAAAGAAGACCACCGCAATAGAACACCCCAAACAATGTAACCAAGGGCAATCGTGATAAGTATGAAATAGACACCTCGCGTGCGTACTGAAACTCCAAAGACAACAGAAAGTAATGTGCCGGCCAAAAGACCGGCTGGTGCAGCAAGGACGGTAGGTAAACCATAACGCACCTGGAGAATCGCAACGGTATAAGCTGAAATCGCAAAAAAAGCCGCATGACAAAGTGAGAACAATCCAGTTTGACCTAAAAGCAAATCTACGGAGAGAGCAAGCAAACCGAAGATGAGAATCTGCGTAACTAATCCTATCCAGAATGGACCAGCTAGACTGGGTAACAAGATGGCAAAGGTCAAAACAAATAAGGCAAATAAGATCCCAGTACGGCTCATTCAGAATTCCTTTCCGAAAAGACCCTGGGGACGAACCAATAAGAGTATGGCCATAGGGGCGAACAGCACGAAATACGAAAATTCCGGCAACAACCAGCGTCCGAAGGCGTCCAATAAACCAACAATCAAAGCACCGACCATCGCCCCTTCAAGACTGCCAAGGCCTCCGATGATCACTACCACCAGTGCATAAACGAGTATTTCCCATTCAGCACCAGGGTAGATAGTCAAGAATGCCCCGCCAACTACCCCCGACATTCCAGCGAGAAAGGAAGCCAATGCCGATACCATTATGAAAAGACGACCCACATTAATACCGGTTGCACTCAACTGTTCAGGGTCATCAACGCCAGCCCGGATTACTGCGCCAATCTGTGTTCGGCGATATAGCAACCAAAGCAATACTCCAACAAAAGCACCAAAAAAAATTAAGGCTAAACGATAAGCGGGATAAATCAATCCGCCAGGTAATTCGAAAGGTCCGTTCAAATACGAAGGTACAGGTACCTTGAGTGAATCACCCCCCCATATGTGCAACGAAAGGTCGCCGATCACAAATGCGATACCCACGGTTAGTAGTACCTGGGCGAGATGATTTTCGCCAACTCGTCGCAAGAGAAAACGATCGATAAGAAATCCAATTAGTACAATCGCTATCCCACCAGCAACAATACCAACTGCGAAACTACCGGACGCACGGACTGCTGCGAGCCCAACGTATCCACCCAACAAATAATAGGCTCCATGCGCCATATTCACAACGCGCATAACGCCAAAAGTCAGCGTGAAACCACTCGCTAGCAAAAACAAAAGAGCAGCAAAAGATATTCCATTTATAACTTGAAGAATAGCTCCGTTTAACATTTTGACGTTCTCCAAATAACAAGGCGTTAAATGGAAAAATATTAGCGCTTGTACTCACCCATCTTAAGGAACTCCTCAGGTGACCAGGTCCAGAACTGCGAGACGGCAGGATACGTTTTAATAGGGACGTTGGTCAACACATCTCCCAATACGGGGTGCTTTATTTTTTGAACCTTGGAAATATAAACATTCTGTATAGGGTTGTCGTAGGCATCAAGAGATAACGGTCCGCGTGGTGCCTTGATCTTCGCTGAACGCATCGCTTTTAGAAAGGCCGCACGATCTTCCACTTTGCCATTGATTGCATCGATGGCAGTTTTAGTCCATAAACCAGCGGTGTAAGCCGACTCGGAAAACCAAGATGGCAACCGCTTATTCTTTGTGGCGAATGCCGTGGTGAATGCCTTGTTCTCAGGAGTATCTATACCAGGAGCGTAATGAAGAGCATTACCGATAAGACCAATTGCTCGATCATCTAATTGAGGCAATACATCCTGTTGCATCCAATAAGAACCATAGATTTTCTGTTTCTTATCCATCCCAAAGTTAAACCAGGACTCGAATAAGCGGACACGATCTACGCCGACTACCATAACAGATACCCCATCAGAGTCAGCCGGAATTGCCGCAATTGTTGGACCATAATCCTTTGTTCCAATTGGATTCCAAAGGATTTTGGCCACCTTACCACCAAGTGCAGTGAAAGTGCGAACGGCACCAAGAGTCACTTCGTGCCCAAAGGTATAGTCTTGTCCAATGAAGGTCACATTGCGTAAACCTAGTTCCTTGTACATATACTCACCCCAAGGATGACCGATCTGACTAGCTGAAACAGCTGTACGAATGACAGTCGGGGTTCGGTCCCATTTGGTAACCGTATCAGCTCCAGCTGTATCCATAATCACCGGCACACCCGTTTCCTTGCTAACTTGAGCTACCGCTGGACCCTCGTGTCCGCAAAGCGGTCCAACGATAAAGTGAACCTTTTCTTGGTGAACCAATCTTCGGGCTTGAGTCAGAGCTTGATCGGGGTTGCACGTCGTGTCTGCAATCACGATCTCAATCTTGCGGCCGCCAGCAGTATATTTGGCTTGCTCCCAGAAGAGGTTAAAACCATCCACC
>JBAXNJ010000174.1:0-4229 GCA_037133815.1 Betaproteobacteria bacterium | reverse complement strand
GATATTTAACTCTGGAGTTGACTATGAACGGTAAATTTCTTTCTGTTGTGATGGCTTTTGTTATTGGATTTTCTTGTCTAAGTGCTGAAGCCTCAAAACGCCTTGGCTCCGGCAAGTCAGTAGGACAACAGTCAAATAATGTTTCTCAAACGCAAGGCGCTTCTAAGCCTACACAAAATGCAACTCCTGCAACACCTGCTGCGCCACCACCTGCAGCCGCACCACAAAAACGGCCATGGGGTGCAATGTTGGGTGGTCTTGCAGCTGGGCTTGGTTTGGCTTGGTTGGCAAGCTCCATGGGCTTTGGAGAAGAATTAGGCCAATTCATGATGTTCGGTCTAATTGCTTTAGGCATCATGATGGTCGTAGGCTACTTTATGCGTCGAAGAGCAAGTGCTAATAATTCCGAATCAAACACAAGCCCACTAGCTTTTCAAGGCGCTGGGGCAACTCCACCACAGCAGCATCAGGCTACTCAATTCAACTCAAATACAGATGCCCCTACTGCCCCAGCAGGCAGCATGATTGGTTCTGCGGTAGGTGGATTCCAACCAACTTGGTCTATTCCCGCTGGCTTTGACGCTGATGGCTTTGTAAATAAAGCCAAAGAAAACTTTGTTGTCATGCAAGATGCTTGGGATCGCTCAGACACAAATAGCCTTCGTAACCTGATGACAGACAACATGTTGGAAGAGATCAAAGTCCAAATTGCTGAGCGCGATGCCGCAGCTTCAGTGGGTCAAATGACCAAGACTGAGGTAATCACTTTAGAGGCCAGGCTATTGGGCATAGAAGAATCTGTCGACGGTCACCTTGCCAGTGTTGAATTTACTGGAATGATCCGTGAAGACTTAGGCGCACAGCCAGAAAGCTTCAAAGAGGTCTGGAATATGTCCTTAAGTAAGACTACAAATAGTGGCTGGTTGGTAGCGGGTATTCAGGCCACTTAACCCATTAAAAATATGATGCGTTTCGACAAATTTCTATTTGCTAGCGCAATCTTCTTGGCAGTAAATACAGTATCCGCACTTTCTTTAAACATACCCAAGTCACTAATCGACTTGGGTGTGGCTAAGAAATTCCCTAAAGAAAAATTAACAATCACCTTAGATCAACCTGTAACCAAATTCAGCAAAGAACGACAAAAAATTGAACTCTGCGGAACTTGGGCTAGCAAAATTCCACAACGTTCAGGGGAGTTTTGTGTAGATACCCAACCAGTTTGGAATAAGGAAAAGGGAGATATTGAAATTTCAAAAGTCAATATTTTGAAACTTGCAACTGCTGATGGCAAAGAGTTGTCAAGCTCTATATCTGGTACTTTAAACAGCACCATCCTTACCCTGTTGGATGGAACTTCTGTTTATCATGTACCCGATATGGTTGGAAAAAGGCTGGATGCGATTGAAATACAAGAAAACAGTTTCAAACTGATTTTTTAATTTATAACTATGGCAATTCCGTGGCTTAGCGCGCTCAAAGCAATTCCCTGGGGAAACGTGATTGAGCATGCGCCAAATGTTCTTGATAAGGCGCGCGACTTAATCGAGAAGCACCGCAAAACATCCGAACCTGAGACTGTGGATAGCAGGCAACATACTGCCTCAGATTTGCCACCTCACGATCAACTTGAAATTCGGCTTTTGGATGCGCTTAAACAAATCAAGTTAATTCAACAAAAAAACGATTTACTTGAAACAAAACTTGTTGACATAGTCAATCAACAAACCATCTCACTGAAAAACATCAAAAATCTACGAAGAACAAATAAGTGGTTTTTATTTTTTAGTTTTATGCTGACTTTAGGGAACATTGGTTTGTGGATCTTTTTTTCACAAAAACTAAACTAAAGTCATGCTTCGTGCTTCACCTTCCTTTATAAATCTGGCTATAAAAAACATACGTGTTGGTTCGTTACTCGTTCTTTTATGTATTGGACAAGCCATGGCCATTGAGGAACCTAAATACGACGTCATCCAAACAGATGGCTCCTTCGAAATTCGCAAGTACGCGCCTATTTTGATTGCAGAAACTTTCGTAGACGGAGACATGGACGAAGCTTCTAGCAAAGGCTTTAGGCTGATTGCCGATTTCATTTTTGGCAACAACCAAGTAACTGACTCAAATGCCAGTTCAAAAATTGCCATGACAGCTCCTGTGACTACAGAACCAGTCTCTAAAAAAATTGCAATGACAGCCCCTGTCACAGCAGAACCGCTGTCCTCTGAATCCACTATGCAAGCCGCAAAAAAATGGCGTATCCACTTTGTGATGCCAAGCCAATTCACGTTGGCCAATATTCCAAAACCTAAAAATGATGCAGTTACCTTAAGAGACATACCTAGCAAGTTCTTTGTTGTCCACTCTTATTCAGGGTTCAACAGCCTCGCACGTATTCAGGCAAAAACGGATGAAGCGCTCGAATGGGCAAACCGCAAGGCTTTGAAAGTTTTAGGTCAACCCCAACTCTCACGCTATGACCCACCCTGGACATTGCCCATGTTTAGGCGTAATGAAATCATGCTGGAAGTGGCAGCACCTTAAGTTTTGCGTTCAATTTATTTCATTAGCGAAGCAGTTTTTACCTAGGGTTTTCATCAGGGAAGCATATAAACACCCGTATTTACTCTGTAGCATAGAACCATAGAAATCTATGAATGGATATATGTCAGCTTCTTTCGTAACAATCAATGGGTTCTCAACTGCTTACCGTTTTGACGGACCAGAAAATGGTCGAGTAGTTGTTCTTAGTAATAGCCTAATGTCGAACTACGATATGTGGGATTGGACAGTACCTGCATTGTCTGATCGTTACCGTGTTCTTCGCTACGACACCCGCGGGCATGGTCGATCGGCTATTCCCACTGGGCCCTACACGATTGACCTGTTAGCCCAAGACTTATCTGCCCTACTAGAAGCATTAAAAATTCCCAAGGCGCACATTGTTGGACTTTCAATGGGCGGCATGATTGCGCAACAAATGGGTGCTAAATTTCCGCACCAAGTACTTTCGCTAGGGCTTTGCGATACCGCAAGTGAAATGCCACCAAGAGATATGTGGGCCGAGCGGATAGAGATTGCATCTACCAAAGGGATCGCCGGCTTGGTCGATGGCACCATCAAAAGATGGTTTACGCCTGAATTTGTAGCGCGTGCTCCTAAAGAGATTGAAAAGGTGCGTGAATTTGTTTTAGGTACTAAGGCAGAAGGATATATAGGCTGCGCAAGCGGAATTCGCGATATGGCGCAAACGACCATGCTATTAAAAATTAAATCGCCCGCTTTAATAATGACAGGACGCCAAGACCCAGCTTGTACGGTTGATCAATCGACTGTTTTACATCGAATGATCGAGGGGTCTGAAATGGTGGTCCTAGAAGATGCGGCGCATCTCTCTAATATTGAGCAACCACAGGCCTTTAACCAAAACTTGCGAAGGTTTATTGACCGCGTAGACGATCTTCTTTGAAATTTATCTCTTTTCTGAAAGTTTTCACAATGATCTCTCATACCAAGATAGCTTTAGGTTTTGTCTTAACGTGTTGCTTCCAATTCGTAACGGCACAAGACTATCCGAACAAACCTATTAAATTTATTGTTCCGCTTACTCCGGGTTCTGGAGCTGATATAGCTGGTCGAATTGTCGCCAAACATCTCACGGATATTTGGAAACAACCCATCGTGGTTGAAAACCGACCAGGCGCAGGTGGGCAAATAGGTACGCAAGCAGTCATTCGTTCGGAGCCTGATGGATACACTTTACTGGTGCAATCTGCATCTCACGCAGCCAATCCTGCTATCTATAAAAAATTACCTTATGACCCACTTAAAGAATTAGTAGACGTATCTATATTAGGTGTCACGCCTTATTTGATGGTGACAGCTAAAGGTGGTGAATACAGCAACTTAAAAGCGTTGATAGATGCTGCGAAATCCAAGCCTGGTGGCGTTCCATTTGCATCAGCAGGTATTGGCTCTTCTACCCACTTGGTTGCAGAATATTTTGCACAAAATGCTGGCCTCAAGATGCTTCACATTCCCTATAAAGGTTCCCCAGAAGCTATTCAAGATACTATTTCTGGTCGTACAGCTTTTTACATGGCGCCTATCAATACAGTAATAGGCCAAATGAAAGAAGGAAAACTTTCTGCATTAGGTGTGAGCACCAATAAACGGGCCGATGTTTTACCTGAAACTCCAACTCTGGCAGAACAAGGACTCGGCAACTT
>JBAXNJ010000173.1:0-4238 GCA_037133815.1 Betaproteobacteria bacterium | reverse complement strand
TGGGAACTTGGCTTTGCCAACAGCGGGTGATGTCTCGTGCCACACCTTGTGGGCAAAGTGCGTGTCGGTCGTCACGATGTACACCTCCGCACCCGCTTTTTGGAACTCGGCGTAGTTGTCTGCCGCATCTTCGACTTCGGTGGGGCAGTTGAATGTGAAAGCGGCTGGCATGAAAATCAGGACAGACCATTCGCCTTTGAATGATTCGTCAGAGACTTGGACAAACTTGCCATTGTGAAAAGCTTGGGCCTTGAAGGGCTGGACTTTGGTGTTGATAAGAGACATGACTGATTCCTTTCAGTGGTTGATAAAAACTATTGAATGAGAGAAACTCATTGATTGGAATCATAATGACTTTGAGGGTTAACCCTGATTGTTTGTATCAATCACGGCGATTGCCCTTCCCTAATGGCAACTGATGCCCCTGTAATATCTACCATTCACATCCACAACGCCAATCGATGCCAATATCTAGCAACAGACGAAAAGTAATAGTCCTCGCCCTCCTCACGGGCCTGTTGTATGTCACCCAGCTGGGTGCGCAAAACAGAACCCCTGAAGCCGACCCCGTGCGAATAAAACGTCTCCTGCCTTATTTGCAAACTCCCAACCTAATAGGCCAGGGCAAATACACCTATTGGGGGTTTGACGTTTACAACGCAAGTCTCTGGACCAGTGAGGCCACTATCGCCCCAGACCAGTGGGCCAACCAACGCATTGCTTTGGAATTGCAATATCTCAGAGACTTCAAGGGCTCCGATATCGCGAAACGTTCTATAGACGAGATACAAGCCCAAAGCGGTCTGCCGAAAAACAAAGCATCCATTTGGCTTAAAACAATGGAGGAGATTTTTCCTAGTGTGGGCAAAGGCCAATCTCTCACTGGAATTTTTATTCCTAACGCAGGTGCACAGTTTCTTCTTGACAACACCGTTATCGGCGAAATCAAAGATCCTGAATTAGCCAAACGCTTTTTTGATATCTGGCTGGCCCCGCAAACCTCAGCGCCAGATTTACGCAAGCGCTTATTTGCGGGAAGCTAAGCAGCGTTCATTTCACAACCACTTACCACTGTGGTGTACGTTTTTCTAAAAACGCTTGCACGCCTTCTAATGCGCTGTCGTCCATCATGTTGCATGCCATGGTATTTGCTGCAATCGTGTAAGCACCATCTATTCCTGTTTCGATCTGTTTATAAAACAACTCTTTTCCCATGGCTAACGCCACAGAAGGTTTAGACAATATTTTGGAGACCAATTCTTCTACCTTGGCATCAAGTTCATCCGGTGGTGCCACGAGATTCACTAAGCCTTTCACCATCGCTTCTTGGGCACTGATGAAGTCACCGGTGACGAGCATTTCAAAAGCGGCTTTACGTGAGAGGTTGCGCGAGAGCGCAACACTTGGTGTGGAACAAAACAAGCCCAGATTCACCCCGCTGACGGCAAATCGCGCATCCGAACTTGCTACGGCCAAATCGCACTGTGCCACCAATTGGCAGCCTGCAGCGGTCGCGATACCTTGAACTTTGGCGATGACAGGAACATGTAAATTTTGAATGCCCATCATCATGCGACCGCATTGTGCAAACAATTTTTGGTAGTAATGGAGCGATGGATCTGCACGCATTTCGCGTAAATCATGTCCTGCACAAAATGCCTTGCCTGACGCAGCAATGATCAGCACACGCAATTTTTTATCTTGCGCCAGATCGTCCAAGGTGTTTTGCAAGTCAGTTAAGAGTTCTTCGCTTAATGCATTGAACGCTGCAGGACGATTGAGCGTGAGGGTCGTTACGCCTCTTGCGTCATCCGTGCGCAAAACTAACTGCGATGTTGTGTCAACCATATATGTCTCCTTGATTAGCGCGCTTTAAACATTCTTTGCGCGCTCACGTAATTGAAATTTTTGAATTTTTCCAGTCGATGTTTTTGGAATTTCTTCAAAGCGAATTTCTTTAGGTACCTTATAGCCCGCCAATAGTGATTTGCAATGTGCGATCAGATCAGCCGAGGTAATCTTAGCGCTTGGCTTGAGTTCTACAAAAGCCAGTGGCGACTCACCCCATTTGCTATCTGGCTTGGCCACTACAGCACAAGCCATCACTGCGGGATGCCGATACAAAGCATCTTCTACTTCTAGCGAGCTGATGTTTTCGCCACCTGAGATGATGATGTCTTTGCTTCTATCTTTAATCTTCACGTAGCGATCTGGCTCCATCACGGCCAAATCGCCTGTGTGAAACCAACCGCCTGCAAAAGCTTCTTGTGTAGCTTTAGGATTTTTCAAATATCCCTTCATCACAATATTGCCCTTGAACATGATTTCGCCCATGGTGTTGCCGTCTGCTGGGCACTCCAACATGGTTTCCGGGTCCATTACCGTCATACCCTCTTGTAATGGGTAGCGTACGCCTTGACGTCCATTCAATCGCGTTTGCTCAGACAAACTTGCCTGCGCCCATGCATCACGCTTGACCGCCACACTGGCAGGCCCATAGACCTCGGTCAATCCATAGACGTGCGTGATATCAAATCCAATTTTTGCCATTCCTTCGATCATGGCGGCAGGTGGTGCAGCCCCTGCCACCATGCCACGCACTTGCTGGGTGATACCAGCACGCATAGATTCAGGGGCGTTGTAAATCAAGCTGTGGACGATAGGCGCAGCGCAGTAATGGTTCACGGCATATTCGCGCATCGCATCCAAAATCGGTTGTGCTTCCACCTTGCGCAAACACACATGCGTACCCGCAAGCATGGCAACCGTCCAAGGAAAGCACCAACCGTTGCAATGGAACATCGGCAGTGTCCACAAATACGTAGGGAAATGCGGCATGGTCCACGTTGCCACATTACTTACCGCATTGAGGTAGGCACCACGGTGATGGGTCACTACACCTTTAGGGTCACCTGTAGTACCGCTGGTGTAACTCACGGCAATGGCGTCCCATTCATCTTGTGGGCCCTCCAAACGTGAGACCGGAGTATGTGACGCTAACCAATTTTCATATTCATGTTGGCCTAACTGCTCACCTGCACCCGTGTATTCGCTGTCGCAAACATCAATCACCACAATGTCTCTTCCATGCTCTTTTTTGAGGATGTCCAAGGCCTTTGCAATGACAGGTGCGTATTCACGGTCGGTAATCAACACCTGGGATTCACAGTGGTGAAGTTGCCAAGCGATCAAAGCCGCATCTAGTCGGGTGTTCAAAGTGTTGAGCACTGCGTTCAAAGCAGGTACCGCGTAGTGCACTTCGACCATCTCAGGAATGTTGGGAAGCATGGCGCTCACCGTGCTTCCTCTTCCAATGCCTTTGGACTTGAGAGCCGCAGCCAGTCGCGCTGAGCGCTCACGTGTCTGCGCCCAGTTGTAGCGTCTTTTGCCATGGATGACGGCAGGCAAATCTCCAAAGATTTCAGCACTGCGCTCTACAAAGCTCACAGGAGAAAGCGCCACGAAGTTGGCAATGTTTTTATCTAATCCTTGGTCGAAGATGCTCGTCATATCAAACTCTTATACGTTAATTAAAGTCGCAGTAGCAACCGTCAAAGCTTGGTCGATGTCCCACAAAATATCGTCAATATGCTCTAAGCCAACAGAAATTCGAACCATATCAGGGCCCACGCCTGCAGCCAACTGTTGTTTTTCATCTAGCTGTCTGTGCGTGGTGCTTGCGGGATGACTAATCAGCGTGCGTGTATCGCCAATGTTGACCAAATGGCTCATGAATTTTGCGGCCTCAATGAACTTCACGCCCTGCACAAGCCCGCCTTTCACACCAAAAGCTAATAGACCGGAAGCACCGCGCATTTGTTTTTGCATCAAAGCGTGTTGTGGATGATCGGCTAAGCCTGGGTAATTGACCCAAGCAACGCGCGCATCTTCTTTGAGAAATGTTGCAACTGCAAGGGCATTACTGCAGTGCCTCTCCATACGCAATGGAAGTGTTTCGACGCCTTGCAAAATTTGCCAGGCACTCATAGGGCTCAAAGATGCACCGAAAACCCGCAAGCTTTCCATACGACACCGCATAGTGAATCCAAAATCACCAAAGGTTTCATAAAACTTGACGCCGTGATAGCCAGCGGAAGGCTCGGTCATCCCAGGAAATTTTCCGTTGTCCCATGGAAACTTTCCGCTCTCCACAATCACACCGCCCAACGTTGTTCCGTGCCCCGCTAGGTATTTGGTCGCCGAATGGACCACGATGTCTGCGCCGAATGCTATGGGGT
>JBAXNJ010000172.1:0-4241 GCA_037133815.1 Betaproteobacteria bacterium | reverse complement strand
TTACTGATTGAATTTGAAATTGCTATTCAAATCGGAAGCAACCTCTTACCTTCAGGTATGAGGCATACGGGCCAATCTGTTGCTTCTGCTGTTAGCGCTGTGACATCTGCATTTGAAGTCGCCGATGACAGACAGGCCGATTACACCCAATTGGGTGGACAGGGCATGCAACTTTTGGCAGACAACACCTGGAATGAAGGCGCTGTATTGGGCGAGTGGGTGCCCTTCTCTCAGGTTTGTTCCAATATGTCAGCAACACCTAAGGCCGATGACGCATTGGGTGAATTAAAAGGTGAAGCATTTATCAATGGCGTATCGGTGGGTATCGGCTTTGCACATGATTTGATGGGCCATCCGCTTAACGCTATTGCTTGGCTAGCCAACGAAGCCAATGACCGCGGTACGTATTTAAAGGAAGGCGATATCGCCATGTTGGGCTCATTAGTTACTTCCAAGTTTCCCAACAAGGGAGATGACTTGCGTTTTGAACTTGAGGGCTTTAAAGCGATTCACTTGCATGTGAAATAGATTGCGGACCTTAGGCCGTAAGTTCATACCTTACAAAACCTATTAATCGAAGTGCTTGGAAATTTCAGGATCGAACTTTCCATCGATCAATACAAACAGCATGCGGCACATCTTTCCTGATCGGTTGGCCCATGCATGGTTGGTACCGCGCTCTACCAGGAAGTCACCGGTTTTCAGCAAGACTTCTTCGTTGTCGAGCACGATGGTGATCTCGCCTTCCAACACCAAGGCATAGTCGACCGACTCGGTGCGGTGCATAAAGGGGTGTTTTGCACCGCCCGTTTTGTTGGTCGATGCGGTGTCGGTTCCCAAAGCACCCCATGCAATTTTGGTGTCTTGGGTATCAATTTTTTCTAGCCACTCGCCTTCTGGTCCAAACTCAATGATGCGAACCACGGTTCCATTTTTAGGGGGTTCTAGTTTTAAAGGACGCGCGGTGGGGTCTGGCTCGTTGCCAACAAATGCGGGGGTTTGGTTCGTCATCCACAACTGCGTGAGGTGATAACCCACTCTCTTAGGGTTGTTGTGCACCGATGGTGCCAGTTGGTCTTCTGTGAAGATAGATCGGCCTTGCGCATCATGGCCCGTGACGACTCGACGAATATATTTTCTGGGTTGTTGCTCGCTCATCTTGCTATTGCTCCGAATATTTAGTGATCCAAAATTGATTTTGACACGCATTAACATCGCAACGTGACAACACATTACACGCTCATCTCTGAAGCCCGATGCGAGACTGGCGAGAGCCCTGTTTGGGTAGTACAAGAATCCGCTTTGTATTGGTTAGATATTCCTTCAGGCAAGATTTACTGTTGGTTTGCCTCTACTGATCAATTGAGCCAATGGCAAATGCCAGAAATGGTGGGGTCGATGGCTTTGTGCGCCACGGGCGGATGGATAGTCGCCATGGAGACGGGGATTTATCTGGTGCAACTTCAATCTAACGGCGCTTCCACACATGAAAAACTCGCTGATGTAGAACACCCCACACAACCCATGCGTTTCAACGATGGACGTTGCGACAGGCAAGGAAGATTTTTATCGGGCACTATGTTCAACGATACCAAGGCGGGTAAGAGCGTTGGATCTTTGTACCTATTTGGAAACGATAACCAACTGACACCCTTGATGGGTGATTTGATTGTTCCCAACGGTCTCGCTTTCAGCCCAGATGGATGCACCATGTATTTGGCAGACACGTATGCCAGTCGGCAAACCGTGTGGGCGTTTGATTACGACGTTGATACGGGTACGCCGCACAACCAACGTGTATTTGTTGATATGCACCAGCATCTTGGTCGCCCAGATGGTGCAGCAGTAGACGCAGATGGTTGCTATTGGGTTTGTGCCACAGATGCAGGTTTAGTGTCTCGTTTCACACCAGAGGGCAAGTTAGATCGGTCACTTTTTGTGCCCACCACCAAGCCTGGCATGTGCGCTTTTGGTGGTGACAACTTAGACACCTTGTTCGTGACCTCATTAAGTCGCCCAGGCATCACGCATGAGGAAGACCCATACGCAGGAAGAATTTTTGCCTTGGAACCGGGCGTGAAAGGCCTTGCAGAACCTCAGTTTAAAAACACAACTATTGCGTAATAGAAGCGTGAATCAAGTTACTGACATGGTCTAACCGAACCGAATGCCAAGGGTCTGGCACACGCGCATTGGTGATATAGGCAAATGACAAACCACTTTGCGGATCAGCCCAGCAATAACTGGTACCCACGCCACCATGACCAAAAGAGTCAGGCTTGGCCAAAGAACCTAAGCCGCGAATACCAATGGTGGTTCCACGCAAATGCGGACCTAAACCACGGTGCATAGGGATACCCATAAATTCATCCACACGGTCTGCGGTGTAATTTTGAATGGCATACGCCAATGTTCTAGGTGACAACAAGCGCACACCGTTGAGCGTGCCCCCTTGCAACATCATTTGGTACAAAGCCACCATACCTCGGGCAGTGCCGTAGGCTCCGCCACCAGGAACCCCTGCCTCTTGCCAGACTCTGCTGGTGCTTTCTTCGCGCAAGCGCAAACCGTTGGACGACTTGGTATCTGGCTCGTATAGAAATGTCATGCGCGAAGTTTCAGATGTTGGCAAGCCAACGAACAAGTCTTTTGCCAATCCCAAAGGCTCAAGCACCTCAGTACGAAGAACGTCTCTGAAATCTTGTCCTGTGACGGCTTCCACCACCATCGCCAACACCCAGTGGGCGCTAAGACCGTGGTAGCTGATGCGTGAACCAGGGACCCACTGCAGATTGAAGTCGCATACGGCTTGTCGCACTTTTGCGTGGTCATTCCAAGTGGTGCTAGGAACGTCGCCATCTGGAAAGCCACCTTGGTGGGTAATCACTTGAAACAGCGTGATCGACTCTTTACCGTTTTTCGCAAACTCAGGCAAATAGTCGGCTACACGGTCGGTGAAACGCAACTTACCTTGTTCATGCAACTTCCAGAGCAAAGTTGCCATGATGACTTTGGTATTGGAGTACAACAACCATAGTGATTGGTTATCAGCAGTCACCGCTTTTGTATCGGCCTCGTGGCCTTGGCCCACACGGGCTTGTCCAAAACTTTGCTCCCACACCAAACTGCCCTCATAAGCCAATGCAATTTGCGCACCTGGATAGCGGTTGTCTTGAATGTGTGAGTTGATAAGTTCACCTAATCTCGCCATCGCATCCGCTTGGATGGGCGCGTTGGTTAATGGTGCTGCGGGTAAGGGGTAAGTCATGGGCTGTACAAACCTAGATATTAAAAAATTGAATCTGGAATGTAGCGCAGACCAAAAGAAATCCATCGCGTGCTGGTTGTGCCATTGAATTGTTGGCCAATCGTGGTGTCGATTTGAAACAGATTAGGTATTACAGAGTAACGCGCCCCAGTTTGCCAATACGGTTTAGCCTTGTTATCACCAAAAGTTTCGGCGATCAACATGAATCGACCACCGGTTTGAATTTCTGCACCAAAGCCATAGGTCATTCGGTTTTCATTTTTGGCTTTATCGCGAAGCCAACCGAGGTTGGTGTGATAAATGACTTTGTCATTCAGCGTAGAAATAGACAACGGGATGTAGGCATAGGTATTTCCCAAACTGTTTGGGCCGGCTGTTGTGCTGGGGTGATTAATTTGACCAACCGCCAAGCCCCATCCGTAATCGTTTGTTTTTAATTCGCGATACAAGGATTTGCCTTGCAACACATAGTCATTGGTAGCCACTTCTCCCGTGGTTTTAAAATGACCGCCACCTGCTGTAATTTCAAAATTACCAGTAAGATTGCACGCTGGAAAAGCCCATTTTTCATTGCTATCTTTGTAAATACGAGTCCAACTCTCCAACTGGCAACTGCCGGCTGTAGTCAATCGCGCATCATCAGTCATAAAGGGTCTAGCAGCAAAAGATGATGCGCTGAAAAGCAGCGCCAAACAAAAAAGAAGATGTCGCATTATGAAAATTACTAATTAACTTCAGACGAAAATTATGACAAGATGGTGTGACAAGTAAATAACTTGAATCCCATTTTTGCACGAGCCTCCTCAAACACATTCAAAGACCAGACCATGTCAGCAACTATTCGCGTTAGCCAAGAGAAACTAGAAAAATTTATATACGAGGCTTTCCTCAAAACGGGCTTGCCAGAAGCCGATGCACGCACCATGGGCGCGTTGATGTCTGAGGCCGATTTACAAGGCTCTGATGGACACGG
>JBAXNJ010000171.1:0-4267 GCA_037133815.1 Betaproteobacteria bacterium | reverse complement strand
CGCAAGGTGAAGTCTTGTTCTACCTCAATCACCAAGTCGGTATCCGCCAAGCGAACTCTATCGCCCACGGTGGGGCCAAACATTTCAGCGTAAGCGCGTTTGCCAATCGTTGCCATGCGAATTTTTCCTTGCGCTTAATTTATTTGGATGAAAGAGGACCACTGGTCAGGCCGCGAAAACCAAATACCTGCCTATTCCCAGCGTAGTCCACTAGTTCAACGGTTCTTTGTTGGCCTGGCTCGAATCGCACAGCGGTGCCCGATGCAATGTTTAAACGCATACCTTGCGCCACAGCACGATCGAAACCGAGGGCGGCGTTGGTTTCTGCAAAGTGGTAGTGCGAGCCCACTTGGATGGGTCGATCACCTGTGTTTTGCACAACAACAATGACAGTGCGTCGATCAGGATTGAGGACATGTTGGCCCTCGTCAATGAAAAGTTCGCCAGGTGTCATGCACGCCTCACTTGCCGCGGCCGTTGAGCCACCAGATAAAAGCACCGATACACAGTGCCATGACAAATCCCCATACATCACTGGCGTGGTAATGGGAAGCGCCTTCTATGCCATGGCCTTCATGGGCTTTGGCTGAGAGTGCAAAGAAGCAAAGGAGTAATAGAGCAAATCGTTGCATAACAGTCTCGCTTTTAAACAATGGGTTGGTGCACAGTGACGAGCTTGGTGCCGTCGGGGAAGGTGGCTTCTATTTGGATATCGGGAATCATTTCCGCCACACCATCCATCACTTCTGCACGAGAGAGAACGGTGCGCCCTTCGCTCATGAGCTGTGCAACGGTTTTACCGTCACGCGCGCCTTCCATCACAGCGGCGCTGATAAGGGCGATGGCCTCTGGGTAGTTGAGTTTCAATCCACGGGCTTGGCGACGTTCTGCCAACAATGCGGCTGTAAAAATCAGGAGTTTGTCTTTTTCGCGAGGTGTGAGTTCCATATGTTCATTTTGTTGCAACTTGTATGCCTTGCGATTGTGCAGAGATTTTTCTCGCATTTCGAGTTAGTGCACGAAATGATGCGCCAGAGTCCGCACGAACATGGTGCGTGAACCATTTTGATGCATTTTCTTGGTGCGAATTTCCTGAATGTTTGCATATTCATATAGAGAAAGATTTCAACCCCTGTGGTTCTCGAAGTTGGCACAAGGCTTGCAAAGAGTTCTGTAGCGAGTGATTTATACCCGCGCTTACCAACCTTTTTTGGAGTTCAACCCATGATGAATCGTCGAGGAAATCTCAAAGCCCTGGCCGCAGCCGCAGCGCTGTCGGTAGGATCGTTTGTCGCAGTGCCCAATGCGTTGGCACAAAACACGATCAAAGTTGGCGTCTTGCACAGCTTGTCTGGCACGATGGCTATTTCTGAAACAGTCTTGAAAGACACTGTTTTGATGGCGATTGACGAGATCAACGCCAAGGGCGGCGTACTCGGCAAAAAACTCGAGCCTGTGGTGGTTGACCCAGCTTCTAACTGGCCTTTGTTTGCTGAAAAAACCAAGCAGTTGCTCGGTCAAGACAAAGTCTCTGTCATCTTCGGTTGCTGGACTTCTGTGTCTCGCAAGTCAGTGTTGCCAGTCGTGGAAGAAATGAATGGCTTGTTGTTCTACCCCGTGCAATACGAAGGTGAAGAACTCAGCAAAAACGTTTTCTATACAGGTGCAGCGCCTAACCAACAAGCGATTCCAGCGGTTGACTATTTGATGAGCAAAGACGGCGGCGCTGCTAAGCGTTGGGTATTGCTCGGTACCGACTATGTGTACCCACGTACTACTAATAAAATCTTGCGCGCTTATTTGAAGAGTAAGGGCGTGAAAGACACCGACATCGACGAGAAGTACACACCTTTTGGTCACTCAGACTACCAAACCATCGTGGCTGACATCAAGAAGTTCTCAACCGGTGGCAAAACAGCAGTGGTTTCCACCATCAATGGTGATTCCAACGTGCCTTTCTACAAAGAACTCGGCAACGCTGGCTTAAAGGCCAAAGACGTCCCAGTTGTGGCTTTCTCTGTAGGTGAAGAAGAGTTGCGCGGTGTGGACACAAAGCCTTTGGTTGGTCACTTGGCGGCATGGAACTACTTCATGAGCATTAAGAACCCCACCAACGATGCATTCATCAAGAAGTGGGGCGATTACGCCAAAGCCAAGGGCATCGCTGGTCACAAAGACAAGCCTTTGACCAACGACCCAATGGAAGCCACCTACATCGGTATCAATATGTGGAAGCAAGCAGTTGAAAAAGCGAAATCTACAGACGTAGATAAAGTCATCGCAGCGATGGCTGGCCAAACATTCACCGCACCAAGTGGAATCACATCGAAGATGGACGAGAAAAACCACCACTTGCACAAGTCTGTGTTTATCGGCGAAATCAAAGCTGATGGACAATTCAATGTGGTGTGGAAGACGCCTGGTCCTGTTAAGGCCAAGCCATGGAGCCCATACATCGAAGGCAACGACAAGAAGCCTGATGAGCCTGTGAAGAAGTAATTCGCTTTCTCCTCGGATTAAATTGGGGGAGGGCAGTGCTCTCCCCCTTTTTTATGGAAACTTGATGTCTCGTTTTTTATCCCTTGTGTTGGCCAGTGTGATGTGTTTAGCCTTTGTTGGGCCTACGCATGCATTAACACCTGAACAAGCGCGTGCCCTGACCCAAGGTGATGTCGATAGCCGAATCACTGCCTTACAGCGAGCCCTGACTGCACCCGATGAAAAAACTGCCGCTTTGTTACAAGCGATGGCAGATGACGCTGTGAAAGTCAGCGGACCCCAAGTATTTGTGATGCGCGACGCCAAAGCGTTTGATCCTGCAACTGGTCAAGAAGTCGCTTTGCCTGCTAGCGCAGAAGATGTGATCAATAACAACCGCATGCGTGGCGAGATCGACGCAGCATTGTCTGCTTTGCAGTTATTAAGTCCTGAAGTCGCTAAGCGCGTGGGCGCTGTGAAATTGATGCTCAAAGAGCCTGACATCACCAAATTACCGATGCTTGAAAAAGCGTTGGCAGGTGAAACGGACAACGCTGCGAAAGCCTTGATGTTGCTAGCGCGTGCTGCAATCATGATCAACAGCGATAAGCCTGAAGAGCGGTTGAATGCAGCCAAAGCGCTCGCGCAAAACCAAACGCCAGATACGGTGCTGTTGTTGAACCAACGGTTGAGCCAAGAAGACAACAAAGAGGTGCGTCATCAAATTGAGTCCTCACTCCGCACTATTCAGTCTGCATTGGGATTGGGAGAGAAACTAGGCGCTCTTTTTACAGGAATTAGCCTCGGCTCGATATTGCTATTGGTGGCATTGGGCTTGGCCATCACCTACGGTTTAATGGGTGTGATCAACATGGCCCACGGCGAGTTGATGATGATCGGTGCCTATGCCACATATGTTGTGCAAATATTATTTAGACAGTATCTGCCTGCGGCTTTTGATTGGTATTTGTTGGTTGCCGTACCTATTTCTTTTTTGTCTGCGGCGCTGGTAGGCGCTGTATTGGAGCGATTGGTACTCAAATATCTTTACGGTAGGCCACTAGAAACACTGCTGGCCACTTGGGGCATTAGCTTGGTGTTGATGCAAAGCGTGCGAAGCTTATTTGGCGCACAAAACGTAGGTGTTGAAAACCCTTCATGGATGAGTGGCGGTGCGCAGTTGCTTTCCAACCTATCTCTACCCTACAACCGTTTGGTGATCATTGGTTTTGCTTTATTCGTTCTGTTGGGCGTGGCGCTTCTTATTAGCAAAACGCGTTTAGGTTTGTTTGTGCGTGGTGTGACGCAAAACAGACCCATGGCTTCGGCTTTAGGTGTACACACTGCGCGTATCGATACCTATGCGTTTTCATTGGGTTGCGGCATTGCAGGTTTAGCAGGCTGTGCCTTGAGCCAAGTTGGCAATGTGGGGCCAGACCTTGGACAAAACTACATAGTTGATGCATTTATGGTGGTGGTACTTGGCGGTGTGGGACAACTCGCAGGTACGGTCTACGCTGCAATGGGCTTAGGGCTCATGAATAAATTATTAGAAGGCCTAGCAGGAGCGGTGCTTGCAAAAATTGCAGTGCTGGTGTTCATCATCATCTTCATCCAAAAACGCCCACAAGGATTGTTTGCAATGAAGGGTCGCAGTGCAGAGGCTTGATATGAGCAACACAACCATTATCCAACTGCCCTCTGCACCAGCGCTATTGAGCTCAGCTGGTTGGACATTCTTTCTGGCATCAGTCGTCTTGCTATGCGGAATGGTGCCAATATGTAATAT
>JBAXNJ010000170.1:0-4282 GCA_037133815.1 Betaproteobacteria bacterium | reverse complement strand
GGTTGCGTGGGATATCAAGGTCGATGTTTTTCAGGTTATGCGTGCGGGCACCACGAATGCTGATGTTACGCATCGCCGAAGGGTGGTGGAGGGCTTGGCCTAAATACGGGCCGTCATGGGGTGCGTTCACGGGTCAATCAAATCATGGGCAACCTGACATGATAGTGCGCTACGGCGTCTGTGTCATGGATACGGGACAATGATGGACTGTGAATCTGTCTGCCGCTTCCCCCTCTGCCCCCGAAGACCCTGCGAATATGAACGCTATGGAGCGGCGCGCCAGCGCAACCTTATCGTCTATTTTTGCGTTACGTATGCTTGGTTTGTTCCTTGTGCTGCCAGTTTTCGCGCTGGAGGCACGCAAATACCCTGGCGGAGATGACCCAGCGATGATTGGTCTTGCCATGGGTATTTATGGGCTGACCCAGGGTATTTTGCAAATTCCGTTTGGCATCGCCTCTGACAAATTTGGGCGCAAACCCGTGATTATTTTGGGATTGTTGGTATTTGCGTTTGGAAGTGTCTGGGCCGGTTGTGCTGACAA
Organism: Betaproteobacteria bacterium; assembly: GCA_037133815.1. Taxonomy (GTDB): domain Bacteria; phylum Pseudomonadota; class Gammaproteobacteria; order Burkholderiales; family Burkholderiaceae_C; genus Limnohabitans. The sequence goes on along the minus strand of JBAXNJ010000170.1, from coordinate 3,738 downwards.
CCTTCAAAGCCTGTTGGTAGGTCGGGCACTCCAAGGTGCTGGCGCTGTGTCTGCCGCGGTAACGGCCATGCTTGCAGATTTAACCCGCGACGTTGTTCGGACCAAGGCCATGGCGCTGGTGGGTGCCAGCATTAGTTTGATGTTTGCGCTGTCTCTGGTGATTTCGCCTTGGCTAGTCGGCTGGATTGGCTTGTCGGGATTATTTTTTCTCACCGCTGTCTTGGCTTTGGGTGGCATGGCTGTGGTGCGATGGTCTGTGCCGGACGAGCCCTACACCCTCGCTCCTTCAGATCGCTCCGGTTTAGCAGAAGTGGTTCGCGACAGCGGCCTGATGCGTCTGAACTTTGGTGTTTTCATCTTGCACGCGGTGCAACTGGCTATGTGGGTGGCGATTCCGGCCATGCTGGTGCAAGCCGGATTGGATAAACACGACCATTGGCAGATTTACTTGCCTGCTGTAGTAGCTTCTTTTGTGGTGATGGGCGCGGTTTTTGCCATGGAGCGGCGGGGGTATTTGCGCGTTGCGTTCTTGGCGGCGGTTGCCATGATCGCGGTGGTGCAACTCGCCCTCCTGTGGGTGGCGTCGATCACCCCGTCTTTGCATGCCTTGGCGGCGCTGTTGTTTCTCTTCTTTTGTGGCTTTAACGCACTGGAGGCGACGATGCCGAGTTTGACGTCGCGATTGGCGCCACAGGCCTCGCGGGGTGCTGCGATGGGCCTCTACAACACTTTGCAGTCGCTAGGCTTCTTCGCAGGAGGTTGGCTCGGTGGATTGGGCGCGAAGTTGTATGGCACACAAGGAATCTTTGTAAGTTGCACTTTACTGATGGTGCTTTGGTTGGTGGTAGCGTGGCCCATGGTGGTTCCACAACCGAAAAACGCATAATTAACCTATCTCTGGAGGAAAAATCCCATGGCATCTGTGAACAAAGTCATCTTGGTCGGCAACTGCGGCCGCGACCCCGAAGTCCGCTACTTACCCAGCGGCCAAGCCGTGGCCAACGTCAGCGTGGCCACATCTAGCAAACGCAAAGACCGCAACAGCGGCGAGATGATCGAAGACACCCAGTGGCATCGGATCACGTTTTATGACCGCTTGGCCGAAATCGCCGGCGAATTCGTCAAAAAAGGTCGCCCCATTTATGTTGAAGGGCGTCTGAAATACGGCACCTACACCGACAAAACCACAGGGGTGGAAAAAAATACTGTCGACATCATTGCTACTGAGTTGCAGTTATTGGGGGGTCGTGAAGGTATGGGTGCTCCAAGCGGTGGTGGCGAAGAGGGCGGTTATAGCCGTGCGCCAGCTGCTAAGCCAGCAGCAGCGTCAGCAGCGCCCGCTTCAGCAGGGGCCAAAGCGCCCGCAAAAGGCGGCTTTGACGACATGGACGACGATATTCCGTTTTAGAGCCAAGCCCGCTATACTTGTATAGCAAAACAGGAGCCACCATGCTTGCCATTCGATTGCCAGAAAACATTGAAGCGCGTCTTGGTCTTCTTGCCCAAGAAACGGGCTTGACCAAAACTGCGTTAGCCAGAGAGGCCATCTTGGAGCATTTAGACGATCTCGAAGACCTCTACCTATCCCAAGCACGCGCGCGTAAAAACCGTAAAACCATATCGCTAGAGGAAGTGGAGCGCGAGCTTGGTTTGGCAAATTGAATTTGACCCTGATGCACTCAAAGATCTGCGCAAGCTAGACAAACAAATACAAACACGTTTAGTGGGATTTTTGCGTGTAAGAGTTGGTCAACTTGAAAACCCGCGCGATATTGGCGAAGCCTTATCAGGGCAGCGCTTGGGTAGCTATTGGAAATACCGAGTGGGTGATTGGCGCATCATCTGCGACATCCAAGATCAGAGGATTGTTGTCCGGGTCCTACGAATTGGAAATAGGCGAGAGGTCTATAGGTAGGCCTTCGCTTCAAAGCTTCGCCACAATCCCCTTGCTGTTGTAAATATTTACAGCGGGGGCGGTTTCTACTTTGACATTTTCCTTGGCAGGCGGGGGTAGAGGTACCTCCTTCGATTTCATTGGGCGCTCTTGTTGTTTGGCTTTTTCTGCCATCTTTGCCATTTGCATGTCCATAGCAACGCGAGGCGCGGCGGCTTCAATTCGGCTCATTATGGTTTCTCCTGCTGATTTTTTGCATGTGCCCTACTCAAGGGAAATTACGCGTTAATTTATCCAAGGGCTTGATTAGACACAGAAGTCTCTGCGCTGGCAATGATGCCACCCCCTAGACACACTTCCCCGTCATACAAAACCGCCGACTGGCCAGGGGTGACAGCCCATTGCGGCTCGGTAAATGACAGTTGCATCATGCTTGCGGATGTCGTAAAAGCACAACCTGCATCGGTTTGGCGGTAGCGCGTTTTCGCGCCATAGGAGGCTTCGCTTGGTGCAGAGCCAGCGCACCAACTCAAGTTGTCCGCCACCAATTTGCCTGAAAGCAACCACGGGTGGTCATGACCTTGCACCACATACAAGGTGTTGGTCGCGAGATCTTTGCGCGCGACAAACCAAGGCGTGTGCTCGCCCCCGCCACGTGTTTGACCTTTGGCTTTGAGACCGCCAATGCCAAGCCCTTGTCGCTGACCTAGTGTGTAAAAGCTCAACCCAATGTGTTCGCCGATGCGTTGGCCGAGCTCGTTTTTGATGGGGCCGGGCGCGTTGGCGATGTAGCGATTCAAAAACTCGCGAAACGGACGCTCGCCAATAAAACAAATACCCGTCGAGTCTTTTTTCTTGGCGTTGGGCAAACCTATAGCGTCTGCAATACGGCGCACTTCGGTTTTTTCTAACTCGCCAACGGGGAACAAAGTTTTAGCTAGCTGGGCTTGGTTCAATCGGTGCAAAAAATAGCTTTGGTCTTTGCTGGCGTCCAAGCCTTTGAGCAACTGAAACTGACCGTCAACCTCGCGTACCCGAGCGTAGTGGCCCGTGGCGATCTTTTCTGCGCCTAGGCGCATAGCGTGGTCCAAGAAAGCCTTGAACTTGATTTCAGCGTTGCACAAAATGTCGGGGTTAGGCGTTCTGCCGCCTTGGTATTCGCGTAAAAACTCGGCAAAAACGCGGTCTTTGTATTCCGCGGCAAAGTTCACGTGCTCGATTTCAATGCCAAGCACATCGGCGACAGAGGCGGCGTCGAGGAAGTCGATATTGGACGAGCAGTATTCGCTGTCGTCATCGTCTTCCCAGTTTTTCATAAAAACACCGATCACTTCGAAGCCCTGCTCCTTGAGCAAGTAGGCGCTCACCGCAGAGTCCACTCCACCGCTTAAGCCCACTACAACGCGTGGTTTATGTGTCATGGGGCCAAGGTCAATAGGTGCATAGCAGGATTATCTTTCGTACTAGGCTCCTGAGGAGCCGACCTATTCTGGGGTAACCTTATGCTTTTGTGATTTAAACAACCCCCATCTAGAGGAGAACCCCATGCTGATTGGCGTGCCAGCCGAGACAACGGCCGGAGAAACCCGTGTGGCTATTACGCCCGAAACGGCCAAAAAACTCATCGCACAAGGCCACAGCATCCGTGTCCAAAGCGGCGCAGGCGTCGCAGCCAGCGTGACCGATGAAGCCTATGCGGCTGTTGGTGTGCAAGTCACCGATGCAGCCAGCGCATGGACTTGCGACTTGGTGTTGAAAGTGCGTGGCCCGCAAGCCAATGAAGCTTCTTCTGTGAAGAGCGGCAGCGCAGTGGTCGGCATGTTGGAGCCGTTCAATGCCGAAGG
>JBAXNJ010000169.1:0-4294 GCA_037133815.1 Betaproteobacteria bacterium | reverse complement strand
TGCAAAACTGTGAACGACCAGGCCCTTTGTTTGCACCTCTATGTAGACAGGTCAAGCAATTGCTTTTGGCGGATAACCAAGACAAGCGGCTGTGGCTGATGTCACATTTGCAACCCTACCGCGTCGAGTCTTTAGACGGTAACCCAGACGGTCTATTGACCAGTTACTACGAACCGTTGATGGATGCCTCTGCCCAAATGCGGCCCGGCTTTGAAGTGCCTTTGTATGCCCCGCCCGATGCATTGCAACTGGCCAAGCGTGCCGGACAGCCGTGGTTGACGCGGCAACAAATTGACACCCTGCCTGAAGCCAAAGATGCCTTGCGTGGCAAGGAGGTGGCGTGGTTGGCAGACCCAATAGACGCATTGGTCTTGCATATCCAAGGGTCTGGTCGTGTGCGCATCACTGAGGCGGATGGACGCACCCGCGTTGTGCGTTTGGCTTACGCGGCATCAAACGACCAACCTTACGGCAGCGTAGGCCGTTGGCTGCTGGACCGGGGCTTGGTGCGCGATGCGTCGTGGTCCGGCATCAAAGCCTGGATCAGCGCAACACAGGCCAGCAACCCGCGCTTGGTGCAAGAGATGTTGTGGAGTAATCCGCGATATATTTTTTTTAAACCGGAGACGCGCACCGACAAAGACGCTGATTTAGGCCCACGGGGCGCGCAAGGCGTGCCATTGACGGCGGGGCGCTCTGTAGCGGTAGATAAAGATTCAATTCCGTATGCAACCCCACTGTGGCTGACAAGCGCGGGGGCTAACGGCAATTTGCAGCGATTAGTGTTTGCCCAAGATACGGGAAGCGCCATTGTGGGCGCCGTGCGCGCAGATTATTTTGCGGGGACAGGTGCACAAGCGGGTGAATTTGCCGGCCGTATGAAGCAAGGCCTGCGGCTGTGGGTGCTGTGGCCCAAATAGGTGCGTTGCGCGATGGGCAAACCCCTAGTTAGCCCAACTAATTCACCCAAGTAAACCCTATATGTCACGCAGGCGGCGTATTGCAGACTCTTTTGCCCCCTACACTTTGTGCGGCACCCGATTCCTTTGGAGAACCCCATGAACGCACCCCTGCCGGAACATATCCGCCGCGCCTTAGAGAACGTCACGCTGGATGACAAATACAGCCTAGACGTGGGTCGCGCATTCATGAGCGGGGTGCAGGCTTTGGTCAAGTTGCCGATGTTGCAACGCCAGCGCGACGCATTGCAGGGTAAAAACACCGCCGGATTTATCAGCGGCTACCGTGGCTCGCCCTTGGGCACCTATGACCAAGCCTTATGGAAAGCCAAAAAATATTTGCAAGCGCAAAACATCGTGTTCCAGCCCGGTGTAAATGAAGAGTTGGCAGCGACTGCCTTGTGGGGCACACAACAGTTGGGTTTTGCGCCAGCAGGCAGCAACAAATTTGATGGCGTCTTTGGTATTTGGTATGGCAAGGGCCCGGGCGTAGACCGTTGTGCGGATGTGTTTAAACACGCCAACATGGCAGGTACCACGCCCTGGGGCGGCGTGTTGGCTGTGGCAGGTGACGACCATGTGGCTAAGAGCTCCACGGCCGCGCACCAAAGTGACCACATATTTAAAGCGTGTGGCACACCTGTGTTTTTCCCTGCCAGCGTTCAAGACATTCTGGATTTGGGTGTGCATGCCCTTGCCATGAGCCGGTTCTCGGGCATTTGGTCGGGCATGAAAACCATCCAAGAAATTGTCGAATCAAGTGCGACTGCCGTGATCGACCCTGAGCGCGTGAAGATTGTGTTGCCTGATTTTGAAATGCCTGCCGGTGGTGTACATATTCGCTGGCCGGATGATGCGTTGAGCCAAGAAGCGCGCTTGTTTGACTTCAAGTGGTACGCCGCTCTGGCCTATATCCGCGCCAACCGCTTGAACCACAACGTGTTGCAAGGACCGAATGACCGCTTCGGCTTGATTGCCAGCGGCAAGGCTTATAACGACACACGACAAGCGCTTTTAGATTTGGGGCTGGATGACGAGACTTGCCGTCGCATCGGCATCCGTTTGCATAAAGTGGCGGTGGTGTGGCCTTTGGAAGCACAAGCCACCCGCGAATTTGCAACAGGCTTGCAAGAAATCTTGGTGGTCGAAGAAAAGCGCCAAGTCATTGAATACCAAATCAAAGAAGAGTTGTACAACTGGCGCTCTGATGTGCGACCTGTGGTGTTGGGTAAATTCAATGAAGCTGACGAGGGTGGCGGCGAATGGTTGGTGCCTAATCCACGTGCCAGTACATTGCTGCGCGCAAATGCGGATTTGAATCCCACGCTGATAGCCAAGGCCATTGCGCAGCGTTTACTGAAGTTAGGTGTGGATGCAGATGTCGCGTCGCGCATCAATGCGCAACTCGCCATCATCACTGCCAAAGAGCAAGCGATGAGTGTGAGCGTGGTAACAGCGGATCGCCAACCTTGGTTCTGCTCTGGCTGCCCGCACAACACCAGCACCAAAGTACCTGAAGGTTCGCGCGCGATGGCGGGTATTGGTTGTCACTTCATGTCGTTGTGGATGGACCGCAGTACGGCTGGGTTTACCCAAATGGGTGGCGAAGGAACGCCATGGGTAGGACAACAACCGTTTGTCAACGACCAACATATTTTTGCCAACATTGGTGACGGCACCTACTTCCATAGCGGCATCTTGGCGGTACGCCAAAGCGTGGCGGCTGGTGTCAACATCACTTACAAAATTTTGTACAACGATGCTGTCGCCATGACAGGCGGCCAACCGATTGGCGAGCGCTCTGAGGGCCACACCACTTTGCAAATTGCGCAAAGCATGCGCGCAGAAGGCGCTCAGCGTATTGCTATCGTGACAGATGAGCCAGAAAAATACGATGGCGCCGATTTGGTGGCCGACGTCAAGGTGTACCACCGCACTTTGCTCGATCAAGTACAGCGCGAAATGCGTGAAGTCAAGGGTTGCACCGTCATCATCTATGACCAAACCTGTGCGACGGAAAAGCGTCGCCGACGCAAGCGCGGAACCATGGTCGACCCTGCTGTGCGCGTGTTGATCAACGACTTGGTATGCGAAGGCTGTGGCGACTGTGGCGTGCAAAGCAACTGCTTGAGCGTCGAACCCTTAGAGACGGAGTTTGGACGTAAGCGCACCATTAACCAAAACACGTGTAACAAAGATGTCAGTTGCTTAAAGGGGTTTTGTCCTAGCTTTGTAACAGTAGAAGGCGGACAGCTCAAGAAGAAAGCCAAAGGTGTTTCGCGTATTGCTTTGCCTGATATTGAATTGCCTTTGCCTGTATTGCCCCAAACCCAGCATGCATGGGGAACTGTTGTCGCAGGTGTTGGCGGCACAGGCGTGATCACCATCGGCCAACTACTGGGAATGGCAGCGCACATCGAAGGCAAAGGTATCGTCACGCAAGACTCTGCCGGCTTGGCGCAAAAAGGTGGTGCGACTTGGAGCCATGTACTGATTGCAGATAACCAAGACGCAATTCGCACCACGCGCGTCAGCATGGCGGCGGCCGACCTCATCATTGGTTGCGACCCGATCGTGAGTGCTGGCAAAGAAACTTTGCAGCGTATGTTGCAAGGGCGTACCCATGTGGCATTGAACGCCTACAGCACCCCTACTGCCGCGTTTGTGAAAAACGCCAATTGGCAAAACCCTGCAGAGCAATGCGCTGCAGACATTGCGAGCGCAGTGGGCTTAGAAGGCTTGAGTGCCTTCGATGCCAACCGCGTGTCCTCCCAAGTCTTGGGCGACACGATCTTTATCAACCCAATGCTGTTGGGCTATGCCTGGCAAAAAGGCTGGGTGCCTTTGGGCCACGAAGCATTGATGCGCGCAATTGAACTTAACGACGTGGCGGTTGCACAAAACATTGCTGCGTTTGAGTGGGGCCGGCACTGCGCGCACCATTGGAATGTGGTCGATACCTTGTTGGCGCCTGCGCAAGTGGTGCAATTCCATAGGCCGCAGGGCGTGGATGCTTTGGTTGCCAAGAGAGTAGCTTTCTTGACCGATTATCAAAATGCGTCTTATGCCAAACGCTACAGCGACGTGGTGGCACGTGTACAAAAAGCAGAAGCCGCGTGTAACAAAACCAGTTTGAGTGAAGCAGTCGCACGCAACCTCTTTAAGTTGATGGCTTACAAAGATGAGTATGAAGTTGCCCGCTTACATACCAACACGGCGTTTTTGCAAAAGATTGGCGATATGTTTGAAGGCGACTACACCGTCAATTACCACTTGGCACCTCCCATCATCTCCAAGACCAACGAAAAAGGCGAGTTGCAAAAACAAAAGTTTGG
>JBAXNJ010000168.1:0-4324 GCA_037133815.1 Betaproteobacteria bacterium | reverse complement strand
GACCACTTGTTATGGCACCACGCAGCACATACGGTAGATTTATTTGCGTACCAAGTCGGCAGTCCGATTGTGAAAGCCAATGCCGTGCAAGGCCCAATCCATCCAACGCTTGGTATTGCCATGGACATGAGTATCCAGTTGAAAGCTGCGAACGGTGCAATTTGCACTTTGAGTTTGTCTTTCAACAACGACGGACCTTTGGGGACTTATTTCCGATACATCGGGGACAATGCAACTTTCCTAGCGCGCTATGACGACTTGTACACAGGGAAAGAAGAACAAATTGATGTCTCTAAAGTGGCGGTATCTATGAACGGCATTGAGTTACAAGACCGCGAGTTCTTTGGTGCGATCAAGGAAGGCCGTGAACCCAACTCCAGTGTGGCTCAGGTGTTGCCTTGTTACAAGGTGTTGCATGCGTTGGAGTTGCAACTCAATAGCTAATTTTATAAAAAACGGTAAAGGTGAATTGCCATGGCATTACTTGGAGAGGCTGCAATTGCTATGTGGTGGGATATGGATCCCAGCATGCGTGGAGAGTTTGAACACTGGCATTCCCATGAACACATTCCTGAGAGGCTCAGTATTCCAGGATTTTTAAGAGGTTCGCGTTGGGCGCAGGCAGATGGGGGAACAGGTTTTTTCATCATGTATGAACTCGATCTATACGCATCTTTGTCTTCACCACATTACTTGGAGCGATTAAATAAGCCAACACCTTGGTCGACTAAGCTGATGCCCTATCACGTCAATATGGTGCGTAGCCAATGTCGTGTGTTGGAGAGTAGGGGAGGGGCTACGGCTAGTTATGCACTTACTTTGCGGTTATCACCTACACGTGAAAAAGAGTCCGATTTGCGTACGTATTTGAAAACCTTCTTTGATAAAACTGTGTGGCAAGTAGGTATCACTGCTGCACACCTTTTGCATACGCAAACTCCAGCAATTGCACAAACCAAGGAGCAAGAGATTCGAGGTGGCAATGACCAAACCGCTGATTGGATCGTAGTTGTTACGGGTTACGAAGCCGAAGCTTTGAATACTTTGTTAAAAACCGATTTGTCTGAACGCGCATTAGCCAAAGTTGGTGCTGATGGGCCATTGGTCAGTGGGCTTTATTCTTTGTCCTATACGGCTTTGGCGGGTGATGTGCAAGATATTGCGCAACTTCGACCCGATAAGGTATCACTCAATTAGATCCCTTTAAAGTTTGGTAGTAGCGAATGGTTTCGCGAATACCCTCTAACAAACTCTTTTCGGTTCCTAAAGGCAGTAAGCCATTGTTGTATTCGTTGACTGAGTTAGCTGCACTTGGAAGAGGTGAACCTTCGCAGCTTACGTGCGCATTGGGGACTACGAGGTGAATAGCCGCAACAACTTCTTGCATAGTGGCGATGTGACCTGTCAGATTGAGAGTATGTGCGCCTGTGAAAGTAGATTTCACTGCGGCTTCATAGGCCGCGGCGACATCATCTACATACACCATGCCTGCACTACCTGTGAAGGGGATCGCGTAAGTTTCACCCAAAGCTGCAGCTCGGCAAGCTAAAGAGGGGCCTGCGCTTAATCCGCTATCTCTGCCAGGCCCATACACCACAAATGGGCGCATACCGATACTGGCAATATGGTGGTCTTCCCAGAATGCCCTGGCGCTTCCTTCGTTCGCAAGTTTGTATGCGCCGTAATGCGTAGTTGGAAATGGCACTTGACCATCAGCAGGACCAAAAACTCCCCCGCTGCTCGTATAAATCACGCGCGCAATGCTGTGCTGTCTGGCAGCTTCAAACACATTCAGGGTGCCCATCACATTGATTTGCGCTCCCCTTAGTGGATCTTGTCGACACATGGGTGTAAGGACTCCAGCTAAATGCACAATGGCATGGCAATCTTTCGCAGCTAAGAGAACGTCTTTGCTATTGGCAATGTCTCCCTCCATCCATTCGACCGATTGAGCTAGTTGATTACCAGTCAGCGTTTGTATACGATCCCGCGAAAGATGGGTATCCATAACCCTAATTGGGAAGCCTGCAAGAAGCAATCGCTTTGCAACCCAAGCGCCTAAGAATCCGCCTCCCCCAGTGATCAGTATCCGCATAAAGTCCTCCTCTTTTGAAATATTGATTATTTAGTAGGTCAAGGTTAACTGGGAATTGAAGATAACAATGAGCAGATGCATTCATCGAGGGCTTTCCCCGATGCTAAGTTCCATTCAAACCAATATGCTAAGAAGTCGGTCTATTTTGTATAGCGCAACATCAGGAGTAAGAAAAATGAATTTTTCCCAACAACGCAGAAAATTAGTTCAATCGGGAGCGATTTTGACGGCCTCTAGCCTGATGCCTCTTGCTTTTGCGCAGAACAAGATCCCATTGATCTTTTCTGAAACCATGACGGATCAAGACATTCGTGCGAAATTATTGGTTGAAAAATTTGGACCATCGCTTGGTTCAGATTTCGAATTCAAGCCATATTTTGGAGCCACTTTGTTCAAACAAGGGACAGAGATTGTGGCAATGCAGCGTGGTAATTTGGACATGGGAGCGTTGTCGGTATCCGATATTCAACGCCAAATTCCAGAGTGGGGCATCGTGGGTGCGCCTTATGTGTTCCGCGATTTAGCGCATATGCAAAAAACATTTGCGAGCGATATCGGACAAGATTTATTCAAGATGTCTGAAGAAAAAATGGGCATCAAGATGCTGGCTGTCTACTACATTGGCACGCGCCATGTCAGCACACGTTTGAAGAAAAAAATTAACAAACCTGCTGACTTGACAGGTGTGAAGTTACGCATGCCAGCAGGCGAGGGGTGGCAATTTATTGGTACTGCGCTAGGAGCTAACCCAGTACCTGTGGCCTTTACCGAGGTTTATACGGCATTGCAAAGTGGCGCGATAGATGCCCAAGATAACCCGATGCCATTGACTAAGACCATGAAGTTCCATGAAGTCTTATCTCAACTCGTTTTGACTAATCATTTGGTAAATTTCAATATTTTGTCGATTCGGAAAACCAAATGGGATACCTTGTCAGCAACTCAAAAGCAGCGCTTGCAGGCATCGGCAGATGAAGTCTCTGCCCTGATCACAGCACAAATGGTGAAAGAAGAATCTGAACTTGTGACATTCTTCAAATCACAAGGATTAGACGTCTACACGCCCGATACCAAAGCATTTCGTGATAACGCCATTGACATCATCAAGAAATCAAAATACATCAGTGAGTGGAAGCCCGGAATGCTAGAGAAAATTAGCGCACTCTAAATAATCGTTATGTTTAGAACGCTAGACAGAGCGGGCCTCTTTTTATTGGCACGTTCTGAGAATGTTGCCGCGGTATTGATGTGCACAATGATGGGTTCATTCTTGTACCAAGTCATCTCGCGTTATGTTTTCAATAATGCAACGCCTTGGGCAGAAGAAATTTGTGTCATTTGCTGGGTTTGGTCCGTGTTGTGGTGTTCGGCTTTTGTGGCGCGTCCTGATGATGACATACGCATAGACCTTATCACCGTTGCCGTTTCTCCGATGATGAGGCGCGTCATAGAGGGTGCTTGTAGCTTGGCCATCATCGTCCTGTTTGTGATTGGTATGCCAGGGGCTTGGAGTTATGTGACCTTTATGAAGGTAGAGACGACAGCGGCTTTGGGTTGGCGATTCAACTGGGTATTTTCTGTCTATATTCTTTTTGGCTGTGCTGTCATCGTTCGTCAATCTTGGGCGTTGTGGTTTTCTATTACTGGACGCGGAAAGATGCGATATGTCGAAGGCAGAGAGGCCGCTGAAATATGAGTTTTATTCAAAGTCCATTCGGGCTCACTGTATTGATGATTTTGGGTCTGACAATGTTTGGAGCGCCTATTGGTTTGTCCATGATTGGGGCTTCCATCTTTTATCTCTTTTTTGTAGGGCAAGACATCGGCATTGCCGCTGAACAACTCTTACAAGGCATATACAACAGTTACACCTTGCTCTCGGTCCCACTATTCATAATCGCTGCGAACTTCATGTCGCTAGGTGCAATGAGTGACAAGCTGATGCAGTTTTGTAATGCCTTGGTAGGGCGTTTTCGCGGTGGCATGGGGCATGTCAACGTGATCTCCAGTTTAATATTTGCAGGCATGTCAGGTTCTGCTGTAGCTGATGCAGTGGGCATTGGTAAGTTGACTATTGAGATGATGGTTAAGGATGGGCGTTACACGCCTAGTTACGCCGCAGCTATCACTGCCGCTACTGCAGTCATTGGTCCCATCATTCCGCCATCTATTCCTATGGTGTTGTACGCATTAGTATCAGATGCGTCTATTGGATATTTGTTTTTAGCT
>JBAXNJ010000167.1:0-4357 GCA_037133815.1 Betaproteobacteria bacterium | reverse complement strand
AACCAGAGGTGCGCGAAAAAATTCAAGGCGTCGGCATTGACCTAGACGTGGAAGATTCCGCGACCCTAGCCAAAACCATCGATGCTGAAATTAAAAAATGGGGCGGATGGGTCAAGGCTGCAGGCATTACGCCCGAGTAAGCTCAGCGAAAACGCGACTGGGGCACGGTTTTCAAGTCGCCTTGTTGTGATGCCACATAGTTAGCCAGTTCTTTGAGTTCGGCCAGGCTGTATTGCTTGGCAATACCGCCCATCACTCCGTTATTACGGCCCCAAGCGCTGTTGCCTTCAACTTTGTAGGACTTCAAAGCGACGTACAAATAGTCAGCGTTTTGTCCAGCAATTTTGGGGTAACTGGGGTCGATAGGCTTGGCAAAGTTCTCGCCATGGCAAGAGGTGCAAGCGCCCTTGGCAACTAATGCGGCCACATTAGGTTTGGCTTCTTTTGCTTTATCGGGCAGTGGGGCGCCTTCTACTTTGCCGTGTGTTGCGTAGTAAGCAGAGATGTCAGCAATATCTTGGTCAGACAAACTATATGCAACACCTTTCATGGTGGGGTGACGGCGTTCGCCTTTTTTGTAAGCAGTCAGGGAAGTAGCAATGTATTTTTCACCTTGGCCAGAGATTTTGGGGACTTTGTACACTTCAGGGAAACTAGCTTGGTAACCAGGAATTCCATGGCAGCCAATACAGATAGCTATCTTGGTTTCACCTGCTTTGGCGTCGCCTTTGATGTCTTGGGAAAAACTAGCAGTCGTCGCAGTGGCGACAACGAAAGCAAATGCGATTGAGAGAAACTTGTTCATAAGTTGGTACAGCCAAGACAGAAATAAAAAATCAACCCCAAATTATATAGAGCCACTTAAGATGAAATTCACCGGAACCGATAACTACGTTGCCACGCAAGATCTCAAGTTGGCAGTCAACGCTGCCATCACCCTCAAGCGCCCTTTGCTCGTGAAAGGCGAACCTGGTACAGGCAAAACCATGTTGGCAGAGGAGGTTGCCCAATCTTTAGACATGCCTCTTTTGCAATGGCATATCAAATCGACCACCAAAGCCCAGCAAGGCCTCTACGAATACGATGCCGTGAGCCGCTTGCGCGACAGCCAAATGGCTGACTTGGACGGTGGCGCGCGTGTCAAAAACATTGAGAACTACATCATTAAGGGTATGCTTTGGCAAGCTTTTACGGCTGAGGAACCTGTTGCACTGCTCATTGACGAAATCGACAAGGCCGACATTGAGTTCCCTAACGACTTGTTACGCGAAATCGACCGTATGGAGTTTTATTGCTACGAAACGCGCCAACTCATTAAAGCGAAAAATCGGCCGTTGGTATTCATTACGTCCAACAACGAGAAAGAATTGCCAGACGCTTTTCTGCGCCGTTGCTTCTTCCACTACATCAAGTTTCCTGAAGCGGAGACTATGCGCCAAATCGTTGCAGTGCATTACCCCAACTTGAAAAAAGAATTGCTCAATGTCGCCATGAAGACTTTCTTCGACATCCGTAACCTCCCCGGACTGAAGAAAAAACCTTCCACCAGCGAACTACTCGACTGGCTCAAACTTTTGGTAGCTGAAGACATTCCGCTTGAAGCTTTGCAAACACAAGACGACAAAGTGGCTGTGCCGCCTTTGGTGGGTGCCTTGCTTAAAAACGAGCAAGACGTGACCTTGTTTGAAAAACTCGTCTTCATGCAAAGTCGCAACCGATAAGCCTGCCTTGATAACCCATCACCTGACTTAAAAATCAAACTTAGAAATCCAATATGGGACCTCTACTCGAAGGCTTAACCGACGCCATTGGATTTATCGTGGGCGCGTTGCTGGGCTACGGACTCGGCGTAGCTTTGGGTCTCAATCTGTTCGCCGAAGGCTATGGAACGGGCAGTATCGTGGCCATCTTGCTAGTGGGCTTAGGCGGCGGTATGGGCTTGCAAGCGGCGCGCCACTTCAGAGACCGCCAAAAGCCACCCCCAGGTTCAGATTAATTTTCAGACACGACGACTTTTCAGACGCAACGAAAAAATGCTGATCGACTTCTTCTACACCTTACGCGAAGCCAAGTTACCGGTTTCGGTCAAGGAATACCTGACCCTTCTTGAAGCCTTGCAAGCCCAAGTAGTGGGGCCTGGAAGTGACTCTTGCAGCATGGACGACTTCTATTTTTTAAGCCGTATCACCCTTATCAAAGACGAAAAACACTTTGACAAATTTGACCGCGCCTTTGGTTCGTATTTCAAAGGCGTGGAAATGTTGGGAGACTTCACCAAAGAAGTTCCCAACAGCTGGCTAGAAAAACTTTTAAAAAACGAACTCAGTCCAGAACAAAAAGCCGCCATAGAAAAAATGGGCTGGGACGAGTTGATGGAGACTTTGAAGAAACGCCTAGAAGAACAAAAAGAACGCCACCAAGGCGGTAACAAATGGATTGGCACTGGGGGCACATCACCATTTGGCAATGGCGGATACAACCCACAAGGCATTCGCATTGGCGGCAAAGGCGGCAACAAAAGCGCCGTCAAAGTCTGGGACCAGCGCGCTTACCAAGATTACGACGATACGCAAGAGTTAGGCACCCGCAACATCAAAGTTGCCTTGCGCCGTCTGCGCCGATTTGCACGTGAGGGCTCTGCTGAAGAGTTAGATTTGCCAGACACCATTCGCGCCACGGCGGCCAATGCGGGCTATCTAGACATCAAGATGATTCCTGAGAGGCATAACAACGTCAAAGTCTTGTTGCTCATGGACGTGGGTGGCACGATGGACGAACACGTGGCGCGCGTAGAAGAAATGTTCTCTGCCGTTAAATCAGAGTTCAAGCATTTAGAGTTTTATTACTTCCACAACTGCGTATATGACTTTATGTGGCGCAACAACCGCCGCCGATTTGCAGAAAAGTTTGATACCTGGGACATCATTCGCAAATACAACAAAGACTACAAGCTTATCTTTATTGGTGACGCGACCATGAGCCCTTACGAAATCGTGCAGCCTGGTGGAAGCGTTGAATACAACAACGAAGAACCCGGCGCTGAATGGTTGCAACGCTTAACGCACGCATTTCCTAAATTTGCGTGGATCAACCCAGAACCGCAAGGCGTTTGGCAGTATCGCCAAAGCATCAGCATCGTCCAACAGTTGGTGAGCAACCGCATGTACCCCATGACCCTCAGAGGTTTGGAAGAAGCAATGCGCATGCTCAGCAAATAACACGTCTCTACAATTCGACCACCGCCGCCGTAGTTCAATGGATAGAACGAGTGCCTCCTAAGCGCTAGATACAGGTTCGATTCCTGTCGGAGGCACCAATTACAACGAAGTCACCGCACTCATTAAATTCCGAATCGTGTCAGACTCGATATTGCGCGTGATAAAAACCAAGCGCGAATCACGGTCAGCACTTGGCCATTGGTCTAGTTCAATCGGCGGGCTAAAAATATGCTGCACCCCCTGCACCACCACTGGTTTACCTTCTACATTCACGATGCCTTTGACACGCAACATATCGGGGCCACGCAAAGTGGTGAGTAATTCCAACGCCGCAGAAAATCCGCTCCATACAAAAGGCTTGGCAAACCGCAAAGACAAAGTTCGAATAGCTGCATCATGGCGCGATGGAGTGGCACCCAAATAGCGGCCTTCAGCACTTGTATTTGAAGTTTGCGATTGGATGTCTTCGCCCAAGAAACGCAGCGCATCACTACTTTCAACAGCGCTGTGCAAACCTAGCCCTGTCAATAAAGCAGGATCAATATCGCCGTTCAACACATCCACTTGGTCTGCACGGGGATTGAGCGCAGTGAGTGCGTCACGTAATGTTTGTAAAACTTCACCAGTAGCCAAGTCAATCTTGGTTATGAAGATGCGATCCGCCATAGCAATTTGTTTGATAGCTTCTGGTTGGCGTTGCATCAAATCCAAACCGTGAAATGCATCGACCAAAGTAACCAAGCCATCCAACCTAAAGTGGTGGTTGATCAGGGTATCGCTCAGCAATGTCTGCACGACGGGGGCCGGGTCAGCCAAACCCGTTGTCTCAATAATGACGCGGTCAAATTCAGGAATTTGCCCTGCCCTGCGCTGGTTGAACAACTCACGCAAACTGTCTTGTAAGTCTGTACGCACAGAACAGCAAATACAGCCATTGGCCAACAAAGACATGTTCTCTGTAACGTTAGCCACCAAGTCGTGGTCAATGCCTATTTCACCGACTTCGTTGATGATGACTGCGGCTCTGTTCATCCCAGGATGGCGCAACAAACGCGCAATCAGCGTGGTCTTACCACTTCCTAAAAAACCTGTGACCAGGCTGATCGGGATTTTTCCAGCCAACGCGTCACGAAAAGTCA
>JBAXNJ010000166.1:0-4400 GCA_037133815.1 Betaproteobacteria bacterium | reverse complement strand
GAGCATGACGTGTGGCCACTCCAAACCTTTGGCCGCGTGGAGGGTTGAGAGCGTCACCACGTTTTGGTCTTTTTCTCGCTCGTTCAAAGTTGATAGCAAGGCGATGGTTTGTGCGACTTCCAGCAAGTTTTTTTGCTCAGACGCCATCGTTGCGCCAGCGGTGTCTTCTATTTCACCGCCACAGCGCTGGGCCATCCAGTCGCAAAACTCCATCACATGCGTCCACCGCGCAGCAGCCATTTGCGGGCTGTCTTCCGCGTCATAGAGATGCTTTTCGTAGCCAATGTCTTTGAGCCACGTATTTAAGAAAGCGCGCGCGTCTTCGGCGCCCTTGGTTTGTTTGGCGCGGTAGGCTAGGTCGTTCACAAAACGGCCGAACTCGTGCAGGCTGCCCACTGCACGCGCATTGAGCACAGAAGGCAAGCTGCTGCTAAACAATGCCTCAAACAAACTCACCTTGTACTGCGTGGCAAAGAGCCCCAAGCTTTGCAAAGTTTGATGCCCGATTCCGCGTTTAGGCGTGGTGACAGCGCGTAAGAACGCTGGGTCGTCATCGTTGTTCACCCACAAGCGCAACCATGCGCAGAGATCGCGAATCTCTGCACGGTCAAAAAAACTTTGTCCGCCCGAGACCTTGTAAGGAATTTGCGCTTTGCGAAAAGCCTTCTCCAACACGCGTGCTTGATGGTTAGCGCGATAAAGCACGGCAAAGTCTTGCAACTCTTTGTGTTGCGGACCTGCTGCGGCGTCTACGCCATTGCGCAGAGATTGAATGCGCGCCACCACACGTTCGGCCTCGTGTTCTTCGTTGTCGGCGTCGACTACGCGCACTGGTTCGCCTTCACCAAGTTCAGAGAACAAAGTTTTCGGAAACAGCTTGGGATTCGCTGCAATCACTTGGTTGGCGGCTCGCAAAATTGCCGCGGTAGAGCGGTAGTTTTGCTCGAGCTTGATGACTTTTAAGGCGGGAAAGTCTTGCGGCAAACGGCGTAAGTTATCCAAAGTGGCGCCACGCCAGCCATAGATCGATTGGTCGTCGTCGCCCACCGCAGTGAAGCGTGCCTTACCTCCCACCAAGCACTTGAGCACTTCGTATTGCGTGGCGTTGGTATCTTGGTACTCATCGACAAGCACATGGGCGAGTTGTGCTTGCCATTTTTCACGCACAACGTCGTGGTTTTGCAAAAGTTTGAGAGGCAAGCCGATCAGGTCGTCAAAGTCGACGCTTTGGTAGGCGCTCAAACGTTCTTCATAACGCGCCATGATTTTGGCGATGGTGCGTTCGTTATCGTCTTTGGCGATGGCCAGTGCTTGCTCGGAATTGAGACCCATGTTTTTCCAGAGGCTGATCGTCCATTGCCATTGGCGTGCTGTGGCTGAATCGGTGGTACCACCTGCGTCTTTCAAGATGCTGGTGACGTCGGCGCTGTCCATGATGGTGAACTGCGGTTTGAGACCCACCGCTGCGCCGTTTTGGCGCAACATACGCACGCCTAAAGCGTGAAAGGTGCAAATCAACACCTCGCTGGCGGCTTTGCCGATCAATTGCTTGGCACGCTCGCGCATTTCAGCCGCGGCTTTGTTGGTAAAGGTGATGGCGGCAATGCGTTGCGGGTCACATCCGACCTGTATGAGACGGCCAATTTTGTGGGTGATGACGCGGGTTTTGCCCGACCCGGCACCGGCGAGTACCAAACAAGGCCCCTGCAAGAAATTAACGGCTTCTTGTTGCGCGAAATTCAAACCAGCAGACATTCAGGAGACAGTTCAAGCAAAGCTAGCAATGATACTGGTGCACCCAGAAGGCAAAATACCGCAGTGCTTAATATTTTGTTAGTGACGTTTCCGTTTTTTGCTTTGGTCTTGGCGGGCTTTGTCGCCGCCCATCGGGGTTGGTTGCCCTTAGATGCGATTCCCGGACTCAACGGTTTTGTATTGTTTTTCGCCCTGCCTTGCTTGCTGTATCGCTTTGGCGCGGACACCCCTATCTTGCAATTGCTAGACGTGACGCTTTTTTGCGCTTACTTGCTGTGCGCTTTGTTGATGGTGGGTTTTGCCGTGGCGGTGAGTTTGAATCGCCGCATTGGATGGAACGACGCCGCATTTGGTGCATTGGTCTCGGCGTTTCCCAACACCGGTTATATGGGCGTGCCACTCTTGGTGGCGCTCTTGGGTGCAGCAGCAGCGGGGCCGGCTATCGTGACTATTTTGGTGGATTTGATCATCACCTCGTCTTTGTGCATCGCCTTGTCGCGTTTAGACGGGGCGGATGAGCATGGCGCTAGCAAAGCCGCGCGAAATGCACTCAAGGGTGTTCTAACCAACCCCATGCCTTGGGCGATTTTGTTGGGGGCTGTGTCCTCGGGGCTGGGCTTCACCTTGATCGAGCCGCTCGAAAAAACAGTGGCCTTGTTGGCTGACTCCGCATCGCCCGTGGCGCTATTTACTATCGGCGCTGTGCTGGCGCGCTCACAGATCCGTGCGAATGCAACCCATCATGCGCCGATTTTGTGGCGCGATGTATTGCCTACGGTATTTTTTAAATTGGTCTTGCATCCGCTTTTAGTTTTGTTGGTGTTGTCTGCCGCCATTCAACAAGGCTTTCGCGTAGAGCCTTTCACCCTAGTGGTGGTGGTGTTGGTGGCCGCTTTGCCAAGTGCGAGCAATGTAGCCTTGCTAACAGAGCGCTTCGGGGCTAATACGGGGCGCATTGCCAAAATTATTTTGCTCTCCACCGCTGCCGCCTTCTTTACTTTTTCTGGGGCTGTTGCGTTGTTAATTGCCGACTAGCTTGGGCTGCTTGCATAGCAGCGGCTGTAGGAAGTGGCTTTAATTTAGGCTTCTCAAATCGCCAAAGGATCGACGTCAATCGCCCACCGAATGATCTGTCGGTGTTCTGCTCTTAAGGCATGCACCTGCGGATGCCAAATACTCAAAAATTGCTGCAATGCTTTACGCGATTGACATTCGATCAGCATTTGTGCACGCTCAACATTGGCCACCCGTTGCATAGCCATGGGCACCGCGGGGTAGATGTCAATATGCAGCGATTTGGCCAAGCCAGCACCAGCATCGCGAATCGCATTTAAAAAGGCCTGCGCGGCAGCTTGGTTGCGAGCTTCTGCGCGCACCAAAGCTTGGAAACTAAAGGGCGGCAATTGGGCTTGTTGACGATCGCTGAGTTGTTGCGCAGCAAACGCGGGGTAGTCATGTTGCTTGAGCGCTTCAAACAACGTGTGTTGCGGGTGAAAGGTTTGCACCCACATCTCGCAAGGGCTGATGCGTTGCATCTGGGCGTCGCGCCCAGCGCGCCCCGCTGCCTGCATCAACAAACTAAACAGCCGCTCAGGCGCGCGAAAGTCGCTCGAAAACAAAGCACCGTCGGGGTTCAACGCGGCAACCAAACTCACCCTACGAAAGTCGTGGCCCTTGGCGATCATTTGGGTGCCCACCAACACGTCTACCGCGCCCGCATGGACTTCGGCGAGTTGGCGCTCTAACTCGCCTTTGAGGCGCGTGCTGTCAGCGTCGATCCGACTAATGCGCAAAGGCTCTCCGTCAGTACGCCGCACATCGGACAAAAGCTCGCCCAAATGCTCTTCAAGTTGTTCCGTGCCACGACCCAAGGGTTGAATGTCTGCATTGCCGCAGGCTGGGCACGCACGCGGTACTGACTGGGTGAAGCTGCAATGGTGGCAACGCAGGGTGCGGTCGAGTTTGTGAAAAACCCGAAACGCGCTGCAATGCGGACACTGGCTTTTCCAGTCGCAATCAGGGCAATGCAACACAGGTGCATAGCCGCGGCGATTGAGCAGCACCAAAATCTGCTCGCCGCGCGTCACACGTTCGCGCATGGCGTCTAACAACTGGCTGGAGAAAACTGTTTTTTTAGGCTGGTGGTTCATGTCCACCCGACGCACAAAAGGTAGAGCACCATCGCCCACGCGCGATGGCATATGCAAGCGCATATAGCGTCCGGCTTTCGCGGTGTCGATGGAAGCGCGGCTGTGGTGCCAACTCTCTAGTGAAGGCGTCGCAGAACCCAAGATGACTTTGGCGTTTTCTAGCTGCCCTCGGTAGATGGCCAAGTCGCGTGCTGAGTAGCGCGCACCCTCTTGCTGTTTGTAGCTTGGATCATGCTCTTCGTCGACCACGATGAGTTGCAAATGCGGCATCGACGCAAACACCGCCATGCGCGTGCCCAACACAATGCGCGCTTGGCCGTTGTGTGCTGCCAGCCAATTTTTCAAGCGCTGCGCGGGCGTGAGGTTGCTGTGCATGGCGACCACGCAATCGACCCCCCACTGTGGCGCAAAGCGCGCGCGAAAGCGCGATTCGAGTTGTGGCGTGAGGTTGATCTCGGGCACCATCACTAAGATTTGTGCGGATGCGTCTTTGGC
>JBAXNJ010000165.1:0-4416 GCA_037133815.1 Betaproteobacteria bacterium | reverse complement strand
GGAAGCGTCAAGCAAGTCGATGTGACCGCAGATTACCAAGCGCGCATCGTCAGCGATATTCGTTTGCAACGACCCATGAAAATCGTTGTCGATTGCGGCAACGGCATTGCAGGTGCAACCGCCCCATCCATATTTCGTGCAATTGGGTGTGAGGTGATCGAGTTGTTTAGTGAAGTGGATGGCAATTTCCCCAACCACCATCCAGACCCTAGCAAGCTCGACAACTTGAAAGATCTATTGCATGCTTTAAAAAATAGCGATGCTGAAATAGGCTTGGCGTTCGATGGTGATGGTGATCGTTTGGGCATCGTGACCAAAGACGGCAACATCATTTTCCCTGATCGCCAAATGGCATTGTTTGCGCAAGATGTGCTGTCGCGTGTGCCAGGTGGAACGATTGTGTTTGATGTGAAATGCTCGCAACGCTTAGGCCCTGCCATTAAAGAGGCTGGTGGCGAACCTCTGATGTTCAAAACAGGCCATTCTTTGATCAAAGCCAAGATGAAAGAAATCAACTCACCATTGGGCGGCGAGATGAGTGGCCATATCTTTTTCAAGGAGCGTTGGTATGGTTTTGATGACGGTACGTATGCAGGTTGCCGGTTATTGGAAATCGTGAGTAAAAGCGCTGATGCGAGCGTCGTGCTCAATGCCTTGCCTACTAGTTTTTCTACGCCTGAGCTCAATGTGGTGTGTGCAGAAGGTGAGCCGCACCGTGTGAGTGCTGCATTGCTGGACTTAGTTGGGACTGGCAATGTGCCATCGCCAGCCTTCAAGCCAGAAGTCTGCGCGATTGACGGTTTGCGTATTGACTGGATGGACGGTTTTGGTTTGATCCGTGCGTCGAACACCACGCCCGTTTTGGTTTTGCGATTTGAAGGCCATACCCCAGAAGCCTTGTATCGTATTGAACACGATATGTTGGTCTTATTGCGCACGGTCAAGCCCGAAGCGCAATTTCAAGAGGCGGCGCATTGAAGGTTGAGTCTGTCACTGCGCCCCTTCGGGTTTTGGTGGTGAAGCTTTCGTCTCTCGGCGATGTAGTGCATACCTTGCCAGCTGCCATGGACATACAGGCTCATTTCCCGAGTGCGCAAATTGATTGGGTCGTCGAGCCTAGTTTTGCCCCTATTGTTAAAGCGTCTTCTGCTGTTCACCGTGTGATTGCTTGTGACCTTCGATATTGGCGAAAAGATATCTGGTCTCAAGAGACGCGAGTGGCTTGGCGTGCTTTCTTGGCTGAGTTGCATCAAGAGCGTTATGACGCCATCATCGATTTGCAAGGCTTAACCAAATCCGCATTGGTGTCTTGGTTAGCGCGTACTTCAGATGAAGGTAAACGTTACGGCATGGCAAATGCAACCGATGGTTCGGCTTATGAGCGTCCTACGCGCTGGGCAGCAGACGTTGCCATTGAATTAGAGCCGCATATCCATGCTGTGACGCGTGGTCGCTTACTATGCGCAAAGGCTCTTAAATATGTAGTACCAGCGATATTGCAATACGGTTTGAGTCCCTCAAAAAATATATATGCAATCGATAAATCACAAGCATTGCAAGACGCAATAGATGAACACCAACAGATCGCGCATAGCGATAAAAATTTATTGGTGTTTGTACACGGCACATCCCGTACTGATAAAGAGTGGCCTCTGGCAAACTGGCATGAACTGGGTTTGCGTTTGTCTAATACTGGCTATCAAATCGCCTTACCGCATGGCAATGAAGAAGAGCGTTTACGTTGTGTTGCGATGGCAGAAATGATTCCCGGCGCCAACGTGTGGCCTCGCATGTCAATAGATAGCTTGATGCAAGCCATGGCTTCCACTGCGGGCGTGATAGGTGTCGATAGTGGCTTAAGCCATATTGCTGTAGCCTTGAATTTGCCGCATGTGCAAATTTATAACTTCGATACTGCATGGCGCACAGGGCCTATTGGTAGTGCCAATGAAAAAATTCGCCAACGCAGTGTTGTCGACTTTCCCACTCCCTCAGTAGACGCTGTTTGGTCTTTATGGCAGGAGTGCATAGCGTGATACACGGTTTGTACTCTGGGTTGATGTGGATGATTCAGCCGCTGTTACGTAGCAAGCTGCTTAGACGAGGATTAAAAGAGCCGGGCTACCTAGAACAAATAGAAGAGCGATTTGGAATCTATGCAGACGCATTCAAAACTCCAGCCCATGAGGATAAACCTACTAAGACTTGCATTTGGGTACATGCGGTTTCTTTAGGCGAAACCCGTGCAGCAGAAGTTTTGCTACATGCTTTGCGTGCTGAATATCCCAATTTACGAATTGTCTTGACCCATGGCACTGCCACGGGTCGCGCCTTAGGCGCGACTCTTTTGAAAGCGGGCGATGTACAAGTTTGGCAACCATGGGATACGCCAGACATCATGCAGAAATTTTTGACACACTTTCAACCAAGCTTGGCCGTAGTGCTAGAGACAGAGGTATGGCCCAACTGGGTGGCGCAATGCAAACTTGAAAATATTCCTATGGTATTGGTCAATGCCCGCATGAGTGAGAAAAGCATGCGAAGCGCAAAAGGTCTTGCTTGGTTATCCGGCCCCGCATACGCTGGACTCAACGGAGTCTGGGCGCAAACACCAGATGATGCCAAGCGGTTAGAGCTTTTAGGTGCCCCTGTCATGGAAATAGTGGGTAATGTGAAATTCGACGCACAACCAAATCCTGTTTTGTTGGCGCAAGCATTGCTTTGGAGTAAAAACTTTACCCGACCAGTAGTTTTATTGGCCAGCTCTCGCGAGGGTGAGGAAGACTTATGGCTAGATGCATTACAAGCCTTGAAAGAAAATCCAGTCGATGGTCAAGAGCATGTGCATGCAGTCCATTGGTTGGTTGTGCCAAGACATCCGCAACGATTTGATGAAGTCGCGCAAGCTATCCTAAGCAGAGGGTGGAAACTATCGCGTCGTAGCGAATGGATAGATGGCCCTGATCAAATAGACGAAGCGAATGTAGATACGGTCTGGTTGGGTGACTCCATGGGCGAGATGTCACTTTATTTCGGCTTAGCTGATGTCGCCTTATTGGGCGGAAGCTTTATGCCGCTTGGTGGTCAAAACTTAATTGAAGCGACTGCCTGTGGTTGCCCTGTCATCATGGGGCCGCATACCTTTAATTTCGCAGAAGCAGCTGAGTTGGCGCTACAGGCCGACGCCGCGATTCGTGTTGAAGACATAGCGCAAGCAGTAACCTCCGCATTGCAATTAGTCTGCTCTGGACCTGATGAAAACAGTTACGTGTCAGCGTGTTTAGCTTTCACACAAAAGAACAAAGGTGCTACCCAGCGGACCGTGCAGGCATTAAAGCCCTATTTGATTCGCTGATTAGAGAGGCTGATTTAAGGTGCAAGTAATTGGTTAATCTCTTGCAAGTCTTGCGGCGTCAAGGTCCCAGCTGCTTGGCGCAACTTTAAATTACCCACTAAAACGTCATAACGCGCTTTGGCTAAATCGCGCTTGGTTTGGTAGAGCTGGCTTTGTGAGTTCAATACATCAATATTGATGTTCACACCCACCGAGTAACCCAACTTGTTGGCGTCCAAAGCACTTTGGGTTGAAGCCTCTGCAGCTTCGTAGGCTTTAACTTGGCTCAAGCCAGCAATCAAGCCTAAATAAGCTGTGCGGGTGGTTTGGGCAACGGTACGTTTGGCATTGTCTAAGTCTGACACTGCTTTATTTTCTAAGGCTTTGGTTTCGCGAATTTTGTATTGCGTTGTGAGACCGGCAAAAAGGGGAACGCTCAGTGTCAGGCTGGCAGATGGGTTTAAAACATGGTTGGAAGCTGTAGATCCCGTTCCCAGAGCATTGGTTGAAGAACCTCCAACGTTTCGGCTTCCACCGTAAAGGATTTGACCATCCAATGTTGGCAGATGGCCAGCAAAGGCTTTATCTACCTCTAGTTTTGCAACATCAAGCGCCAATTGCGCCTGCCTAACAGTGGGGCTCATTGCCTCTGATTGCGACACCCAGGTATCCATTGGATCTTTGGGTGGGTCAATCAATTTAGAGTTGTCGCGTAATGGCTTCGCTTTGATGTCTGATCTGCCAATGGCCAAGCCAAGCGATAAGGTTTTAATTCGCAAATCGTTTTCAGCTGCAATTTCTTGGGCGTATGTCAGGTCATAGCGAGCCTGTGCGTCACGCACGCCAGTGATAGTTGCTGTGCCCACTTCAAAATTGCGTTTGGCTGAAGCGAGTTGTTCTGCCACAGCTTTTTTCTGGGCTTTGACAAATTCAAGACTGTCTTGGCTCGAGAGCACATCAAAATATGTTTGCGTGACGCGCACCAACAATTCTTGCTCGGCTGCTTCATATTGTGCGGTGGCCTGCAATAGTTGTCGTCCGCCTTGCTTGTAAGTTGCCCATACAGCAGGACGGTATATGGG
>JBAXNJ010000164.1:0-4429 GCA_037133815.1 Betaproteobacteria bacterium | reverse complement strand
GTTGGTGCATCGACTGTTCAAGGCGCGTTACCCGTAAGACCTGTTGAGAGATTGCGTGCGATGGTCTGCCAATGCGCGACTGCGCAAGGTCTAGTCCTTGCGAGTTTTTGTCGATCTGGCGATGCGCTAGGTTTTGTATAAGTTCTTGCAATGTCATGACATGCTGGACCAAGTCAGCCTGAGGTACGGCGCACAACTCCGCTGCCGCGGTTGGCGTTGGCGCCCGTAAATCAGCACAGAAGTCGGCAATGGTGAAATCAGTTTCATGCCCCACCCCGCAGATGACTGGAACCGGACAAGCCACGATGGCTCGGGCGAGTTTTTCATCGTTAAAGGCCCACAGGTCTTCTAAAGATCCGCCCCCCCGCACTAACAAAATAACGTCTATATCTGGCTGGGCACTCACCGCCTGTAATGCCTGTAACAGCGAGGCTGGAGCATCAGCACCCTGTACCAAAGCCGGTGACAACACCACCGGAATATGGGGCACACGTCTTTGCAGAGCAGTTGCCACGTCATGCAAAGCAGCCGCACCCAAAGACGTCACCACACCGATGGCGCGGGGTCGGTCAGGAATCGGGCGCTTTCTTTCTGTGTTGAAAAGCCCTTCTGCTTCAAGTTGGGCTTTTAGTTTGAGAAATTGCTCGAACCAAGTGCCCTGACCTGTGGTTCGCATGCTCTCAATCACCAGCTGTAACTCGCCTCTAGGTTCGTACACGCCCAATCGACCGAAAACCTCAACAGTTTGTCCGTCCTTAGGGGCAAAGTTCAGCATTTGTGCCGAGCGCTTGAACATCGCACATCGCAACTGACCCTGAGGATCTTTCAAATTGAAGTAACAGTGCCCGCTTCTGGCGCGGGTAAATCCAGAAATTTCACCACGTACAGCGACTGGGTTGAAACGCGCATCCAACGCGTCAGCAATGGCGCGGCATAAAACACCAACGCCCCAAATGCGGGGCGTTATGTCTACGTTTTCAGCCGAATTCATTGTGGGACATAATTAAAACTACGCTTTTTACTTGGAGTTTTGCATTGCTATCGATCATACAAGCGGCTGGTTGGCCGATATGGCCTTTACTGGCTTGTTCCGTAGTAGCTTTGGCACTGGTGATTGAGCGTTTATTCAGTTTGCGCAGACAGTTAATCGCTCCAGATGGTTTGTTAGAGCAAGCCATCACCGCATCACAAAAATCTCTGCCTAGCGCAGATGTAACCACCCAATTGCGCGACCACTCAGCTTTAGGCAAAGTTTTGGCCAGTGGCTGGCAAACCTTATTTTCCCACCCCACTATCAGCGACGCAGACTTGCGCGCCAGTATGGAGAATGCCGGCCGCCAAGTCGCCCATTCGCTAGAAAAACATTTGGTGGCCTTGGGCACCATCGCCTCTGCTGCGCCCCTACTTGGTTTACTGGGCACAGTCATAGGCATGATCGATATTTTTGGTTCCCAAGCACCTGGGACCACCAACCCGGCTCAACTCGCCCAAGGCATTTCTATGGCGCTATACAACACTGCGTTTGGATTGCTCGTGGCGATTCCTGCTTTGATGTTTTGGCGCTATTTCAAAGGCAAAGTAGACGGCTATTTATTGGAGTTGGAAACCACATCAGAGCAGTTTCTCCGCCATTTGATGGTGTTGCGTGGCTCGATCAAACGCTAGGTCAAAGCATGAAATTTCGCCGCTCCAGTTCGCCTGAGCCAGAAATCAACCTGATTCCGTTTATCGACGTGTTGTTGGTGGTGCTCATCTTTTTGATGCTCTCCACCACTTACAGCAAGTTCACCGAGATAGAACTGAATTTGCCTGTTGCCAATGCCGCGCCTCAAAAGGAGCGTCCTCGCGAGATAGTGGTGTCGGTCAGTGCTGATGGCCAATTTAGCGTGAACCATGTCGCTGTCAGCGGACGTGATGTGCCAAGCATCAGCCAAGCCTTGGCGCAGGCTACCCAGAATGTCAAAGATCCTATGGTTGTTGTCAGTGCCGATGCCCAGTCCACGCACCAGTCGGTCATGATGGTGATGGAAGCGGCAAGGCGCAACCAACTCAACCAGTTGACGTTTGCCGCCCAAGCGCCTGGTGGGGCCACCAAATAAAAGCCTGACTTTTCCTATGCCATACATTCGCCCTGCGCTTCAACAGGCATGGCTATCAAAGAGTCTTTTAGCTTGCGTTTTATGGCCGGTTAGCCTTATTTATGGCGCGATAGTCTCGTTCAGGAAATTGCTCTACCGTCTTAACGTTTTTCATGCCCAGAATTTACCGGTACCCGTGATCGTGGTGGGCAATGTGTTTGTTGGCGGTGTTGGCAAAACGCCTTTGGTCATCGCCTTGGTGAAGCAATTGACTGAACAAGGTTTGAAGGTCGGTGTTTTGTCGCGCGGGTACGGTCGTTCTGGCGACGGCTCCCAATCGGTGACAGCTCAGAGTTCAGCGACAGAAGTCGGCGATGAACCTGTGCTGATTGCACGGGCATGCCAAGTTCCGGTATTTGTTGGTAAAAACAGATTTCAAACAGGTCAGCATTTATTGGCGCAAAACCCACATGTTCAATTGATCGTGTGCGATGACGGTCTGCAGCACTTGGCGTTGGCACATGATTTAGCGCTGTGTGTTTTTGATGAGCGAGGGCTTGGGAATGGCTGGTTATTGCCAGCCGGACCCCTACGAGAACCTTGGCCAGTTGATCGATCTGGCTATTCACAAGTCATTACTTTGTCGACTTCAAACTACGCGATACAAAACCCAGAAAGGGTGAATGAGCAGGTGCTGGAGAAGGAGGAAGAGGAATTGCAGATGCAGGTGCTTGAGAAGGATAAAGAACAACCAAAAGAGCTAAAAAAGCCAAAAGCTGACTTTCTGGTGCCCCGCGTGTTAGCCGACTTTGCCCAACAAGCCGACGGAACCACCCAAGCCCTATCAATATTTCAAGGCCAAAAGGTACAAGCCTTGGCTGGAATTGGAAAACCACAGGTCTTTTTCGATATGTTGACTGATATAGGTATCGCTTTGTCAGCTACGAAAGCCTTGGCAGACCACGACGATATGCGTTCGATTCATATTGACCCTGAGATGGGCGAAGTGTTGTGCACCGAAAAAGATGCCGTCAAACTCTGGAACTTTCAACCCACTGCGTGGGCGGTGCCGCTCGTCACGGAAATTCCTAAAGAGTTACTAAACACCATCTTGGCGCACATTGGCCCAAAGTTATCATCTGCACATGGACACAAAACTTCTTGAACTGCTCGTCTGCCCCGTGACCAAAGGGCCGCTCGACTACAAACGCGAAACCCAAGAACTTATTTCGCGTAGCGCGAGATTGGCCTATCCCGTACGCGATGGCATTCCCGTTTTGCTAGAAAACGAAGCGCGCACTTTGACAGACCAAGAGCTAGAAGCGTCTTGAGTTTTTTAGGCTTTTGCCCATGACTTTCACAGTCTTGATTCCTGCGAGGATGGCGTCTTCTCGCCTGCCCGACAAACCTTTGGCCGATTTGGCTGGAATCCCTATGGTTGTGCGTGTTGCTCAAGGTGCCGACGCATCTTCAGCGAAGCGGGTGGTCGTCGCAACAGACGACGAACGCGTGATGCTGGCCTGCCAATCCCATGGCGTGGAAGCCATCATGACGCGCTCAGACCACATCAGTGGCAGCGACCGTTTAGCAGAAGCCTGCGAGATCTTGAAACTCAACGACCAAGAGATCGTTGTCAATGTCCAAGGTGATGAGCCTTTGATAGCGCCAGAATCCATCGATGCTGTAGCGCATTTGCTGGCCGCGCGTGACGACTGCAGCATGAGCACCTTGGCGCACGCGATAGACAACGTTGAAGAATTTGCCAGTCCCCATGTGGTCAAGGTGGTGCTCGACGCGCGTGATACTGCCCTCTACTTCAGTCGAGCCCCAATCGCGTGGTGGCGTGACGGATTTGGAAATGGAATTAACAAGCTCCCCAGCCTCGCTCCACTTCGCCACGTCGGTTTATATGCTTACCGCGTTCAGTTTTTGCGCGTTTTTCCCCAACTCGCCCCCGCCCCGTTAGAAATGCTCGAGTCGCTCGAACAACTGCGCGCACTCTGGCACGGCCACCGCATCGCAGTGCATGTCACTGACCATGCGCCTGGTCCTGGGATCGATACACCCGAAGACTTAGCCCGCGTCAGACGCTTTTTCGAGGGCAAACCGTAAGACTTTGTAGGGTGTTGGCGTGCTATTCTCGGAAACAGAAAAAAATAATTTGATCCGAGGAAAAAAAACATGAGACTCATCTTGTTAGGCGCACCTGGCGCTGGCAAAGGCACGCAGGCAACGTTCATTTGCCAAAAGTACGGCATTCCCCAAATCTCCACGGGCGACATGCTTCGCGCTGCTGTGAAAACGGGTTCGCCCATGGGATTGGCTGCCAAAAAGGTGATGGATTCTGGTGG
>JBAXNJ010000163.1:0-4432 GCA_037133815.1 Betaproteobacteria bacterium | reverse complement strand
ACTGACGCAACTTCTAAATGGATACGGATAGCGATACCAGCCAGCGGGTGGTTCCCGTCTAACACCACATGCTCTGGGTAAATTTCGGTCACCGTATAGAGCACATCCAAAGGCGCTTCAGCGTTACAACCTTTGGGCAAGGCATGGCCTTCGATGGTGTGGCCTTCTTCTATCTCTTTTGGAAACAGGGAGCGGCTTTCTAAGAAAACCAAATTTTCGTTGTAGTCGCCAAAAGCCTCTTCAGGCTCTAAATGCAGGTCGATTTGCGCGCCAACATCATGGCCTTGCAGTGCTTCTTCAATTTTTTTGAAGAGGTCGTGTCCACCGACTACAAATTCAACGGGGTCTTCTAAGGTGTCGAGTACCTCGCCCAAAGTGTCTTTGAGCGTCCAGGTTAGGCCGACAACGCAGTGTGATGTGATTTCCATAGGGCAAAATTGTCGCACGATGCACATCCAACACCCCCTCACTCTGCTTGGCGGCATCAGTCCCGCTGAATTCATGCAACGTTACTGGCAGCGCAAGCCTTTGTTGGTGCGCCAAGCCATTCCTGAATGCAAGCCGCTTGTAGATCGTGCGTCTTTGTTTGCCATGGCCGCTGATAGCGAGGTGGAGTCGCGATTGGTGGTTAAACCTTTCAAGGTGCAACACGGACCCTTTCCCCGCAACAAACTACCCAAACTAAGCCAAAAAGATTGGACCCTGCTAGTGCAGGGCGTTGACTTACACAACGATAAGGTGGCTGACTTGATGCACCAATTTCGCTTCGTCCCAGACGCGCGATTGGACGATGTGATGATCAGTTTTGCCACCGACGGTGGTGGTGTCGGTCCGCACTTTGACAGTTACGATGTTTTCTTGCTCCAAACCCATGGCCAAAGAAAATGGCGCATCGGCAAGCAGAAAGACTTGTCTTTGGTTGAGGGTGTCGATCTGAAAATGCTCGCAAATTTCGACCCTTCGCATGAATACGTATTGAACCCTGGCGATATGCTGTATCTGCCACCTCGCTATGCGCACGACGGCATCGCCATTGGCGAGTGCATGACCTATTCGATTGGTTTTAGGGCGCCAGCGCAAAACGACTTGGCCCGTGAATTGCTCATGCGCTTGAGCGACGAAACAGAAAACCTCGACGCCTCGCTCTACGAAGACTCTCGCCAAGAGGCGGTGGAGCGGGCGGGCTTGATTCCCAAAGCCTTGCTGAACTTTGCGCAAGTTGCCTTAGCCAAAGCCTTGAAAGATCCACAAGCACTGGCGCGGGTGCTGGGAGAGTTTTTGACCGAGCCCAAAGCCAATGTGTGGTTTGAGGAATGCAAAGTTTCGAAATTACCCAAGCAATTGCAACTAGACCGACGCAGTCGCATGGTGTATGACGAAAAGCATATTTTTATAAATGGAGAAAGTTGGCGAACGAGCGGGGCAGACGCTAGCCTGATGCGCCATTTGGCAGACCAGCGTGCTTTGACAAAGGATCAACTACAAAACGCCAGCCAAGGGGCAAAAGACTTGTTGCTAAATTGGTGCAGTTTGGGCTGGATGAGAGCCAACTAAACTAAAAACTTAGCGTCAAACGTACAAAATGACGCCAACGAACTATCCGATCATTATCTGGTAGGAATTACCCTATAATTTAAAGTTGGACTCAAGGGTCGACTCCTTTTGCCCAGTCATGGTGCAAACCATGACAATTTCTAGAAATTGTTTCATCCATTTAAGGAAAATTGACATGACAAAATCGCTTCTGTTGGCGACCATCTTGGCTGCTGCCGCACTTACCGCCTGCGGTAAAAAAGAAGAGCCAGCTCCTGCACCAGCCCCAGCTGCTGCTCCAGCACCTGCTGCCGATGCTTCTGCACCAGCTGCTCCTGCTGCTGACGCTTCTGCACCAGCTGCACCAGCTGCACCAGCATCTAAGTAATCAGTCTTTGACTGAAACAAAAATGCCACCTTCGGGTGGCTTTTTTGTTGCTGACTGTTTGTGTGAATTACTTCAAGTCGTCGACCAATAACTTCATGATGCGTTGGGACGATGGGCTGTTTTCAGACTGACCGGTGGAGTTTTGGATGTTTACTAAAGTTTTGTTTTCTACCCCTAAGATTTTCAGGCGGTACTTCACTGGGCCGGCTTCAGCTTTAGATTTGCTGAACAAGCGGCTAAAGAAGCCGCGTTCATCAGGCGAGGTGTCTACAAAGCGCACGAAATAAGTACCCTGCAGGCGGTCTCGGTCTTCTACGGTAAAGCCGGTGCGGTCTAGAGCCAATCCGATGCGACGCCAAGCGACATCGAAGCTGTCGGATATAGCGATGGTGGGCACGCGATCCACTGTAACGATGGCAGCTTTTGCGGCATTGATCGTGACGGGTGCGGCTTGCGCCGTCTCTATCTTCATGGAAGCGCCGAGTTTGACCATCAAGCGGTTCATGAATTCGATTTCGAGTTCGGGCTCAAAGGGACGCGGTTTCCAGGCGGTGCGGGCTTTTAGGGCGTCGGTGTATTCCTCGCTCAAACCGCGATGGGAGATATAAATTTCAACTTCGCCCTTGCTATTGCGCTCTAAACGGGTGCGGAACTTGTCACGCAAACCGGTGTCTGACAAGCTGTTGATGACCTTGCCGAGGTATTTGCGCATAAAGTCTTGTGGCAACTTGGCGCGGTTTTCAGCCCACTCGGTTTCCAAAATGCCAAGTTCTTGTTGGTCTAGCGTGTAGGTAAAGCCGTTATCGATCCAAAAGCTATGGACGATAGGCCAAATTTCCTCAGCGGGACGCTTGATAACGATCCAACGTTGCTGGCCGTCGCGTTCAATTCTGGCGTCGTTAAGCTGCTGGGCGGCAGTCGGAACCGCTGCAGTTGACTTGGTTCCCATGCTGCTAGCGGTGACTGATCCACCAGGCACACTGAAACGCGTATCTCGATTTAATTGCGTGAGGTCTGGAGGAATATCCAAAGGAACAGCTTTCGCGCTACTTTCCGTTTTGTAGTTGATCTTGTCGCTATTGGTAATCGAGCTACAAGCGCTTAAGCCCAAAACGAGTAAAGCCAGCAAAACAGTTTGCAAAGTAGAAACAGAAAATTTCACGTGAAAAGCCTTTAATGGACTCACAGCAAGCCCGAAGAGCGCAACGCGCTCTCAACGACAGGCTCAAGGTTTTGGGTCAGAGGGGTCATGGGCAGGCGCATGGTAGGGCCACACAGCCCCATACGAGCCATAGCCCACTTCAAAGGAATGGGATTGGCTTCGACAAATAGGTTTTTGTGCACAGGCATGAGTTTGAGTTGAATCTCCATGGCTTTGCGGACGTCGCCTGACATAGCAGCGACGCAAAGTTCATGCATTTGGCGTGGCGCGATGTTGGCCGTCACGCTGACATTGCCTTGGCCACCGCACAACATCAAGGCGACCGCTGTAGGGTCGTCGCCTGAGTAGACAGCGAAGTTTTTGGGCACATCACGGATCAACCACTGCGCGCGTTCGATATTGCCGGTCGCTTCTTTGATGCCCACGATGCCTGGTACTTGGGTCAGACGCAAAACCGTGTCGTGCGCCATATCGGCCACCGTACGTCCGGGGACGTTGTATAGCACCATGGGCAAGTCAACCGCCTCAGCAATTGCTTTGAAATGCTGGAACTGACCTTCTTGAGTAGGCTTGTTGTAATAGGGCACTACTTGCAACTGGCAATCAGCGCCAACGCCTTTTGCAAATTTAGCAAGCTCGATAGCCTCAGCCGTCGAGTTAGCCCCACATCCGGCCATGATGGGCACATGGCGGTTTTTGTGTGTGGTGGCTTGTTCGACCGAGACGCGGATGATTTCGCAGTGTTCTTCCACGTTCACCGTGGGGGACTCGCCCGTTGTACCTACTACGCAGATGCAATCGGTGCCTTCAGCGATATGCCAATCGATCAACTTGCGCAGCGTCGGGTAGTCAACGCTACGGTCTTTGTGCATGGGAGTGACTAGTGCGACGATGCTGCCGGTGATGGGTTTCATAGACGTATGAGACGTTTAAGGGGAAACTAGTATTCTACTGAGGGCGGCAGGTTCCAAGTTACTAGGTAAACGGATAGCCACCACCCGCTGAATGAGTCTGTCTGGCGAGGGCATAAAACCCTCCTCGAAACCCACAATTCGCAAGCCTTTACAAAGTTGTAAAAGTTCCCCCGGTTGCAATAAAAACTCTGGGCGCGAAGGTTTTCCGAAAGCTTCATTTCCCTGAGCGAAGGTCTCGTAAATCAATACGCCGCCTTCCGCCAAACTGTTCAATATTCGTGGAAACAGTTCGCGCCAAAGGTAATTGGTGACCACCACCGCTTTAAAAGTTCGTCCATCCAAGGGCCACGCCGCGTTTTCAATATCGGCCAACAGGGTCTCACCCCATTGCGAGGCAGTCTTGAGCGCTTCGGCATTGCGTTCGACCCCTAGCAC
>JBAXNJ010000162.1:0-4453 GCA_037133815.1 Betaproteobacteria bacterium | reverse complement strand
TAACTGGCGGAAACGAAGGGATTCGAACCCTTGATGAGGCTCAACACCCCATACTCCCTTAGCAGGGGAGCACCTTCGGCCACTCGGTCACGTTTCCAGCGAAATGATTGTATGCGCAAATTTCCAAGGATGGTTATTTGATAAGTCGTTTTGCTTGTTCTAAGCAAATCCTTGCTGACTTAACTAAGCTTGGAACGAAGGCATGCCCAGAACGCAGGGCGCTAGCAAGAATAGCCAAATCTTCAATATATTCATGAACCATTTGATTTCTTAAGCGACGCATTTCCATCCAAGCGTCGGCTGATTCAATAAAGCCCAGTTTTTCAGCCCTATCCAAATTATCAATTGCAGCTCCGGGCTTTTCAGCCATACTAATTAACAAGGCCGGCAGTAACTTATCACCAACAGTGTCTTGAAGTCTTCCAAATCGAGAAACAAAAGCGTCTAAACGTTCAGCAAGAATAGGATCGAGTTCAATTTTTTGCGCATCTTCAACAGTGAATAGGTCACCAAAAAGTCGCGCATCAGTTTGTAGCAAATGTACGCACTCCTTTTCCGTGACACGGGCAAGAAAAGCCAAGCGCTCTTGGTGAGATGCAGGAATATTCACAGACAAATACCCTCTTGAAGCGCAAAGGTGTGAATGGGTAATTGCTTTAAATTTGGCGCTTTGATAATCACATCTACCTTGCGCCCATGCATTGCCAAAGAAACTCGCGTGGCTATTTTTGCTGACAGTTGAGCGGGTTCAATTACCTCAGCGTCAACCTCCACGAGTAGATCAACATCACCGCCTTTTGATTGATCATCGACCCGAGATCCGAATAACCAGGCACGCGCATCATTGCCAGCTAACTCATGTGTAGCCTCTTTGATGATCGTGATTTGCTCGGGGGTTAATCGCATCTTTGGTGATAAAAATAAACTCTTTACGCCGCCTGCTCCAACTCAAACGCCTTATGCAGCGCGCGAACCGCTAGTTCCATATATTTTTCATCTAAAACAACAGAGGTTTTTATTTCCGATGTTGAAATCATCTGAATATTAATACCCTCTTCGCTCAATGCGCGAAACATTTTGCTGGCAATGCCTACGTGGCTGCGCATACCAATGCCAACGATAGAAACTTTGCAGATTTTGGTGTCGCCAATCACTTCACTGGCCCCCAAGGAGGAGACAACTTTTGCTTTCAGTAATTCAACAGCACGAGAAAAGTCGTTGCGGTGCACGGTGAAGCTGAAATCGGTCAAACCACCTTTGCTGATGTTTTGGATGATCATGTCAACTTCAATATTGGCATCGGCCACTGCGCCCAAAATTTGGTAAGCAATGCCAGGCTTGTCGGGCACGCCGACAACGGAGATTTTGGCTTCATCGCGGTTAAATGCGATGCCTGATACAACGGCTTGTTCCATTTGTTCGTCTTCCTCAAAAGTGATCAAGGTGCCAGATTTGGCCTCTTCATGTATGTCAATATCCCATTCGGTAAAGCTAGAGAGCACACGCAATGGCACTTTATATTTACCTGCAAATTCCACCGAGCGAATTTGCAAAACTTTGCTACCCAATGACGCCATCTCGAGCATTTCTTCAAAGCTCACGGTTTGCAAACGGCGGGCCTCAGGCACCACGCGTGGGTCAGTGGTGTAAACGCCATCCACATCGGTGTAGATCAAACATTCTTTGGCTTTGAGTGCCGCAGCTACTGCAACGGCAGAGGTGTCCGAACCGCCACGGCCTAAGGTGGTGATGTTGCCATCGTCATCCATGCCTTGAAACCCTGTGATGATGACTACACGGCCAGCATCTAAATCAGCACGCACGCGCTTGTCATCGATCGATTCAATGCGCGCTTTGGTAAATGCTCTGTTGGTAAGAATGGGAACTTGCCAACCCGCATAGCTGACAGATTGCATGCCTTCGGCTTGTAATGCAATGGCTAACAGGGCAGAAGACGCTTGCTCACCTGTAGCGGCCAACATATCGAGTTCGCGGTCGTACTGGGTATCAGTGTGTGTGGGCGCGAGTTCTTTAGCAAGTCCGAGTAAGCGGTTCGTCTCACCACTCATGGCTGAGGGCACTACAACCATTTGGTGACCCGCACGGGCCCATTTGGCGACGCGTTTGGCGACATTACGTATGCGCTCAGTCGAGCCCATCGATGTGCCACCGTATTTATGAACAATCAAAGACATTACAGAAATAGATAGTGTGATTTAGCGAAAAAGTTTTCAATTGTAGCAACGCAAGGTACTCTCGTCGCGCTTCACAAAGCCCCGTCCGACCTTAATGTGTATATCGTGGCCACGTGTGGTGCACGATTTCACTTGCACCAACAAAGCCTCCATTTGGGCTGCGCTGGCTTGCATGTTCTCTAGCACCAGCCAGTGGCGCAACACATTGGTTTGTCTGGCAGCGCTGAAGAGTTGCAAGGCTTTAATGTTCGGCGGGTTACCCACAAGCAATAAATCTTGTTCCGCCAATTCTTGCAACAAGCTTTGCGCCTGTGCTGCATGCGCAGCACTGCGGGCAAAGGTTTGTCTAAATGCAGGAAATGCTTTTTCTAAAGTAGGAAGAATATCGGCGCGAATTTTGTTTCGTGTGTATCGGGTGTCTTGGTTGGTGGGATCTTCTACCCATATCTGCCCAATATCTATCAAGGCTTGTCGTAATGTGACGCCAGCAATGTCTAGCCATGGGCGATGGTAGGTCACACCTTGACGCGTAAGAGTGCTCGGCATGCTTGCCAAACCAGGCAAGCCCGCGCCACGCGAGAGTGCTAACAGCAAGGTTTCAACTTGGTCGTCAGCATGTTGTCCCAATGCAATGTGCTTTACTGCCCCACCCCAGTTGGATTGGAGTGCCTCGACAAATGCAAGGTAACGCGCTTGTCGTGCAGCGTCTTCTGGACTCTCACCACTTGCGTGTGCAGCTTGCACACGCACTACGACCAAGGGCACATGTAATTGTTGGCACAAAATTTCACAGTGGGCTGCAAAGCCATCGGCAGCAGCTTGCAGACCATGGTGCACATGAATAGCGTGGGTTTTGTCGGGCCAGCGTGATGCGCTGGCGATGAGAAGTGCTGTGGAGTCAGCCCCGCCGCTAAGTGCAACGGCCCAAGCAGGGAGATGCGCTAGCGCGTCTAGCGGAGGAAAGTTAGCGGGCGTCGGCTTTGGTGTCGCTGAATCGGCCATAACTTTGCAGTCGCTCGTAGCGTCGCTCAAGCAGTTCTTTGACCTTCATATCTGTGACTTGGCGCCATGCGTCGTTGAGGCCACGTTTGAGTTGAGCGGCCATTTGTTTGGGGTCGCGGTGCGCACCACCCACGGGTTCGTTGACGATTTTGTCAATCAGGCCAAGTGCTTTTAATCGATGGGCGGTGATGCCAAGTGCTTCTGCAGCGTCTTCTGAGCGGTCAGAGGTTTTCCACAAAATAGAGGCGCAGCCTTCTGGGCTTATCACTGAGTAAACCGAATATTGCAACATCAAGACTTGGTCAGCCACGCTGATGGCCAATGCACCGCCTGAGCCACCTTCGCCAATGATGGTGGTGATGATGGGCACTTCGAGTTGTGCCATCTCAAAAATATTGCGGCCAATGGCTTCGCTTTGGCTACGCTCTTCAGCGTCGATGCCCGGGTACGCCCCAGGTGTATCAACAAAAGTGAACACAGGCAGTTTGAATTTTTCTGCGGTCTTCATTAAACGCAGCGCCTTGCGGTACCCCTCAGGACGACTCATGCCAAAGTTGCGTGCAGTGCGTTCTTTGGTGTCGCGACCTTTTTGGTGCCCTAGCACCATACAAGCATTGCCATTGAAACGGGCCATACCACCGACGATGCTCAAGTCATCGGCAAAGTGGCGGTCACCGTGCATTTCGACGAAGTCGGTGAAGATGTCGTTGATGTAATCGAGCGTGTAGGGACGCTCGGTGTGGCGTGCGATTTTGGTGATCTGCCAAGGCGTTAAATTGCTGTAGATATCTTTGGTGAGCTGCTGACTTTTTTTGCTGAGTTGATCGATTTCGTCTGAAATATCAACAGCTGACTCGGTTTGCACATAACGCAATTCGTCGATCTTGCCCTCTAACTCGGCAATCGGTTGTTCAAAATCGAGAAAATTTTTCTTAGCCAAAACGCATGTGCTCCTTGGTTGCTCAGTAATCGACTGGCAACGGATCTAAAGACCGCCAAATATACCAAGTCGCTACGCTACGAAAAGGATCCCACGGGGCAGAGACTTCACGCGCCTCGCTCCGGCTGACTGATTCACCTGAGAAATAGTTTTTACTAATGCCATTGATCAGGCCCACATCATCCAATGGCAAGACATTAGGGCGCAACAAATGGAAGATCAAAAACATTTCAGCGGTCCAGCGGCCAATGCCACGGATGGCCACCAACTCGGCAATGATGGTTTCGTCGTCCATCTCAGACCATTTTTTGATTTG
>JBAXNJ010000161.1:0-4477 GCA_037133815.1 Betaproteobacteria bacterium | reverse complement strand
TTGGCCAAAATTTCGACATAACAAGAGGAGCCCTCTTCTTTGGCCACAGCATCCATACGCTCCAACAGGTTTGCTAAATGCACAACTTCAGCGCCTTCTTCTGTGACGCCAAATTTGCAATCGAAATCCCAAAAATCCACGCCTTCTGGCAGGTCCCGCCTGCGCTCACGTTTGAGGTATTTGCGAATCTCATATTTGGTGGCTTCTAACACCCGGTCTGGGTGCTTACCTTCTGGGCGTAGTTGGAATGTTTTTTTCACGAATGACCTAAAGTAGCAAAGACTTCAGAAGCCGCTTGTACGGTTTCTGCAATATCGGCCTCGCTGTGCGCTGCGCTGACAAAACCTGCTTCATACAAAGCAGGCGCAATATAGACACCGCGATCGAGCAAGCCATGGAAGAGCTTGTTAAAGCGTGGGCTGTCACTCGTCATTACCTTGGCGTAGTTTTGTGGCAACTCAGGTAATAAAAAGAAGCCAAACATGCCGCCTTGGCAGTCTGCGCTAAACGGAATATCTGCCTTCTTCGCGGCAGCACTCAAACCATCGACCAAACTTTGCGTGCGTTTGGACAAACCATCCCAAAAACCGGGCTTGGAGAGTTCTTTTAAGGTGGCCAGTCCGCAAGCAGTAGCAACCGGGTTACCACTCAAAGTACCCGCTTGATAAACAGGGCCTGTGGGCGCGAGCTGTTGCATGATGTCGCGCGATCCGCCAAATGCGGCGAGCGGCATACCGCCACCAATCACTTTGCCCAGCACCGTCATATCGGGTTTAAAGCCAGGAATTTCTTTGGCATACACGCTTTGCGCACTGCCTAAAGCGACGCGAAAGCCGGTCATGACTTCGTCAAACACTAACAAGGCGCCATATTGTGTGCAGAGCTCTCGGCAACGTTTCATGAACGGCACGCTGGCGCGTACAAAGTTCATATTGCCGGCGATGGGTTCGATCATCAATAGGGCGAGTTCTTTGCCGTGCAAGGCAAAGGCTTCTTCGAGTTGGGGAATGTTGTTGTACTCCAACACCAAAGTGTGTTGCACCACTTCTGGTGGCACGCCCGCGCTGGTTGGGTTGCCGAAAGTAGCGAGGCCCGAGCCCGCTTTGACCAACAACGCATCGGCATGGCCGTGGTAGCAGCCTTCAAATTTGATGATTTTGCTGCGCCCTGTTGCGCCGCGGGCTAAGCGCAATGCACTCATGCCGGCTTCGGTACCTGAGCTGACCAAACGCACCATATCCATGGAAGGTACTTGCGCGAGGATGGCTTCGGCCAGTTCAACTTCGCGCTCTGTCGGGGCGCCAAATGAGAATCCATCAACGGCGGCTTTTTGAACGGCCTCCAACACGGCAGGGTGGCCATGGCCCAAAATCATCGGACCCCATGAGCCGATGTAATCGATATAACGTTTGCCGTTGGCGTCCCAAAAATAAGCGCCTTGTGCGCGTTGCACAAAACGAGGGGTGCCACCCACTGCACGAAATGCGCGG
Source organism: Betaproteobacteria bacterium (assembly GCA_037133815.1). Lineage (GTDB taxonomy): Bacteria > Pseudomonadota > Gammaproteobacteria > Burkholderiales > Burkholderiaceae_C > Limnohabitans. The sequence continues at coordinate 2,987 of JBAXNJ010000161.1, read as the reverse complement.
ACGGGTGAATTCACACCACCAGGAATGACTTTGGCGGCGCGCTCGAAAAGGGTTTGGTTGAGGTCTGTCATCGCTTGTTTGTCTCAATGCTTGGTTTCATGACGGGGGAGAGAAAAATCTTCGGCGGTGGCCATGCGGTCGTCGCCATCTTCTTGGGTTTCGGTGCCATCTTCGAGCTCAGCCCAAAACAAACGGTCGGGCAAGATGTGGCCCATGCCTGGGCGGTAACCACTGTTGAGGCATTGGTCCAAAAACGCCAAGCCTTCGCGGGTGGCGGCTTCTAAATCAGTGCCAGAGGCTAGCAGAGCCGCTAGGGTAGCGCTCAAGGTATCGCCTGCACCTGAGAACAGGGCGTCAAAGCGCTCGAACTTCTCCGTCACCAAAACCGTGTGCGGTGTAGCCAACACGTTTTCTACCTGTTGGTCGGGGTGGCTGATGCCCGTGACCAATACATAGGGCACGCCAACTTCTGCGGCGGCGCGGGCTATGTCGCGCGGGCCTGGGCTTTTTTCGCTACTCCAATCGGGGAGTAACCAGCGCCACAAAGTGTTGTGGTTGCCGACCAACAGCGTGGTTTGCGGCAGGATCAATTCGCGAAACGCGTCAAGGTAGGTGTCGATCGCTTCGTCCTCCCACCATGACAAATTAGGCATATAGGCCACCACTGGCACTTCCGCATAGTCGGTAGCCACTTCGGCGATGACGCTTAGGTTCTCAGGGTTGCCACAAAAACCAACTTTGATGACTTGCACGCTCACGTCTTCCAACACGCTACGGGCTTGTTCGGCGACGGCTTCTTCGTCAAACGACACATGGTCGAATATTTCTGCGGTGTCGCGCATGTAGGCACCTGTGACTACGGGCAAAGCATGTGCCCCGACCGAGGCACTGGCCAAAACATCCGCGCCAATTCCACCCGCACCGCTCGGATCGTTGGCGTTGAATATCAGCACGCATGGAGGCGCCGCTGTACTTTCATCGCTGAGGTCGTGGGGGTGGAGGGCGGGGGTGTTTTCTGAAGACATGGGGCGGTCGATACAATGCAATTCATTCTATGCGTTGAAGAAAGCAGTGCCGTGGCAAAAACTTGGATGTGTCTGATTTGTGGGTGGATTTATGACGAAGCTGCGGGAGATCCCGAACATGGTATTGCACCAGGTACCCCTTGGGACCAAGTGCCCATGAATTGGACGTGCCCCGAATGCGCGGCCCGAAAAGAAGACTTTGAAATGGTGCAAATCTAAGGCGCCCTCAGGCGCTACCCAAGCATGCAAGTTCGCCACGCATTTGAATCTCCAATGCTGGCTTTGCTGCGCCATCGCCCGCAGATCCATCTGCCTGCGGCCCAAAAGTTATTGGCTTTGTGCCAAAACCAAACGGCACAAGAAACCTTTCCTGGTTGGATGACGTTTTGGTCTTTGGCCGCCCATTACTTCCACGGCCTGTGCCAAGCCAGCGAGCGCGAGCTAACTTTGCAAGAAGTCAGCGCGTCTAGCCAAGTCATGAGCGGCTTGTTGTTACGCCAAAGCTTTGACCCCGGCCAAGAAACCTCGCTCGAACGCTTGGACTTGATCAACCATCTTTTGTTTTTAGAACAAGCCGACGTCATTACCCAGCGTTTGGTCGGCATCTTGGACGAATGTTCCCAAGAGCAACAACCTCAAGTGCCTGAGGCCTTGCAACTCGACGCCCACCACATGGCCCAGTTGGCGCAAGAGGTGTCTTTAAGTTCTGTGCACGAAGTGGCGGATGCGCTGGCTTCGCAACTTGCCAGACTGCGCACTACGCGCATCGTCTCCGACATCAAAACCAGCCTGCAGGGCGCCCAAGAAGTCAGCCGCCTTTTGCACCAATTTGCCGTAGGCAAGGTGCGTGCGCCGCAAGAGTCGGTGCTCGCAGCTTTGCGCGGCGACTAAGCGGCTTTTTTTACCACCGCATAACGCGCCAAGGTTTCAGCTCTGGCTTGGGCGTGGTCAACGATGGGTTCTGGGTAGTTTTTGCCAATTTCCACACCGGCGGCTTGCAAGGCGATAGGTTTGGCTAGCCAAGGCGCATGGATGTCTTTGTTGTTTAGCTCCGCCAAGGCCGGCACATAACGGCGGATAAATTTACCTTCCGCATCAAACTTTTCGCTTTGGCTGATGGGATTGAAGATACGGAAATAAGGCTGGGCATCGCAGCCACTAGAACTCGCCCATTGCCAACCGCCGTTGTTGGCGGCCAAGTCAAAGTCGTTCAGTTTGGTGGCGAAATACTGTTCGCCCCAGCGCCAGTCAATGCCTAAGTCTTTCACCAAAAAGCTCGCCACCACCATGCGCAAGCGGTTGTGCATATAGCCCGTTTGGTTGATCTGCGCCATGGCGGCGTCAACCAGCGGATATCCCGTACGGCCCTCACACCAAGCGGCAAAATGTTGCTTGGCCAACTTACCGTGTTCCCAGGCAATGGCGTTGTACTCGCGCTTGAACGCAGAAGCCACCACATGCGGGTGGTGGTGCAAGATCTGGTGATAAAACTCACGCCAAATCAATTCCGACAGCCAGACCTCGGCACCTTTGGACCCCGCCAACATGCGTTGGTAACCCACACCCGCCAATTCACGGATAGACACGGTGCCAAAGCGCAAATGCACGCCCAAATAGCTAGGGCCTTTGACCGCTGGAAAGTTGCGCGCTTCGTCGTAACGGTCCATGCGGTCAAAAAAATCTTCAAACAATATCTGGCCACCCGCACTGCCAGTGGGTACTGCCAGTTGCTTTAAATTAGTCGTCTCAAAACCAATGTCTGACAAGCTGGGTACGGGTAGTTGCAAATGCTTGGGTCTTGGCGCCAAGGCCTTGGCAAGCGGTTGTATCACGTAACTTTCTAAATGCGCTGGCGTTAGCTTTTGCAACCAAGCATTTTTATAAGGGGTGAAGACGCCGTAGGGCTTGCCCATTTGGGTCAGCACTTCGCTCCGCTCAAAAATTACATGGTCTTTGTAGGTC
>JBAXNJ010000160.1:0-4485 GCA_037133815.1 Betaproteobacteria bacterium | reverse complement strand
ATCGCTTTAACAGGCATGGCATTGATTGTCCTGTGTGGCTTGGGCGCTGGCTGGCTCGGTCAACGCGAGCATGCCAAAAGCGTTCCGCCCTCGCACGATTGAGGCAATCCAGCCATGGCCCAGTTTCTGCAGGTCCATCCTGAGAACCCGCAACCGCGCTTACTCAAACAAGCCGTCGCTTTTTTAGCCAGCGGGGGCGTGGTGGCCGTACCGACCGATTCGAGTTACGCCTTGGTGTGCCATTTGGACGATAAAACAGCTGTCGAAAAAATGCGCCAAATCCGCCAAGTCGATGACAAGCACCACCTCACCCTGCTTTGTCGGGATTTGTCTGAGCTTTCCAACTACGCCAAAGTCGACAACCGCCAATACCGCTTGCTCAAAGCGGCAACGCCCGGTGCTTACACCTTTATCTTAGAAGCCACCAAAGAAGTCCCTCGGCGTGTAAGCCATCCGCAACGCAAAACCATCGGTCTGCGGGTACCAGAAAACAAAACCTTGCTCGAGCTTTTGGCTCTGCATGGCGAACCGCTTCTTGCCACCACATTGATTCCCCCAGGCGAAACGGAACCCATGAACGACGCCCAAGAGATTCGTGAACGCTTCGAGCATGAAATCGCTGCCGTGATTGACGCAGGCGCATGTCCGCTAGAAGCCACCACGGTGGTTGACCTCACCAGCATGGAGGGGGGCGGTGACCCTACCATCATTCGACAAGGTCGAGGCACTTTGCGCACTTTAGGCCTCGAGTAAGTCAACGTTTAATGCTAGTTCAATAAGACTAAGGCTGCTAGCCTGGGTTGCATCTTCTGCTAAGTCAAAGTACACGACCCCTTTACGTCGCAATGCGACAATTCTGTTAATTCATCATTCAAAGTCAACCCCATGAAAGACCGCGTTCTCTCAGGCATGCGCCCCACCGGCGCTTTGCATTTAGGCCACTACCATGGCGCTCTCAAAAACTGGGTACGTTTGCAGTCTGACATGGAGTGCTACTACTTCGTCGCCGATTGGCACGCCCTGACCACGCACTACGAAAGCCGCGAAGTTATTGAACAAAACGTTTACGAGATGGTGATCGACTGGCTGGCAGTAGGCCTCGAGCCGAACAAGTGCACGATGTTTTTGCAAAGCCGTATTCCTGAGCATGCTGAGCTTTTCACCCTCCTCGCCATGGGCACTCCATTAGGCTGGTTAGAGCGCGTACCCACGTACAAAGACCAGCAAGAAAAACTCAAAGACAAAGACTTAGCGACCTATGGCTTTTTAGGTTATCCCTTGTTACAGGCTGCGGATATCTTGATCTACAAAGCCAAATATGTACCGGTTGGCGAAGACCAAGCCAGCCATGTCGAGTTGACCCGCGAAGCGGCGAGACGCTTCAACCATCTCTACGGACGCGAGGCCAACGCCCTTGAAAAAGCCCAAGCCAGTTTGGCCAAACTGCCCAAAGAAAGCGTCAAGCGTTTTGAGAAATCACGCAAAACCTACCAAGAAACGGGTGACGCCAAAGCCTTAGAAGGTGCCATGGGCTATCTCACCAGCGCCACAGAACTCGATTCACTAGACCGCGAGCGGTTAGAGGGCTACTTCAAGGGCACTGGCAAGGTCATCTTGCCCGAGCCGCAAGTCTTGCTGACCGAGGCCAGCAAGCTCCCGGGCTTAGACGGCGCCAAGATGAGCAAAAGCTATAACAACGCCATTGCCATTCGCGAAGAACGCTCCACACTAGAAAACAAAGTCAAGCGTATGCCCACCGACCCAGCCCGCGCCAAACGCACGGATGCGGGTAATCCTGAAAACTGCCCTGTCTGGCAGTTCCACAAGATCTACAGCACAGAAGACACCAAGGCGTGGGTCACGCAAGGCTGTAAAACGGCAGGAATTGGCTGTTTGGAGTGCAAACAGCCCATCATTGATGCGATATTGCGCGAGCAGCAGCCGATGTTTGAGCGTGCTGAGAAATACCTAAGCCAACCCAAGCTAGTTCGTGATATTGTGGACGCAGGTACTGAAAAAGCACGCATAACCGCCCGAGCCACCATGCACGATGTTCGGGCAGCAATGGGGCTAAACTACTAACATATACGCGCAGGAGTAATAAAAATGAGTATGTACATCATCGATGACCACCCCCTAGTCCGTTCCGCCATTGCCATGCTGCTGCGTCGCATGCGTTCATCGACCAAGGTCATCGAATTAGACAAATTTAGTGAATTGCAAGCCGCCATCATCAAAAACGGCGAACCCACTTTGTTTGTACTTGACTTACTTTTGCCTGGCGTCAAAGGCACCAGCGCGGTTACCGAAGTCAAAAAAATGTATCCCGAAGTGCCTTTGGCAGTTTTGTCGTCCATGCCTGCTGGCGAAGCAGAAGAAACTTGCATCGAAGCTGGCGCTGACATCTATATCGAAAAAGCGACCCCCAGCAATGAAATCGGCGAAGCGCTCAAAGGCTTGTTTGCGGCTGAAAATGGCGACGAAGAGACTATTCCTTTGGGAGACACCAAGCTGTCTAAGCGCCAAAAGCAACTCATCATCATGTTGGACCGTGGCTTAGGTAACCGTGAAATCGCCGAAGAACTCGATATCAGTGAACATACCGTCAAAGTTCACCTATGGCGATTGTTCCGACGTCTTGGCGTGAAAAGCCGCACGCAGACTCTGCACTTTGCCCGCACGCATGGTTTGCTGTAAAAGGTTTTAGTGAAATCTAACTGGTTCTAGCCCTGCAGCAGGGGTTTGGAGACAGCAAAAAAGGCCCCTTAAATGGGGCTTTTTCATTGCAGCGGTTCGCGCACCATCAAATTGAGACCGCTACTTCCGAGTTTTACAGGGGTCAGGCTCACGCCCAAATCTCCCGGTTGCGCGATGGCTTGGCCGCTCTTGGAAATTCGCACCTTTACCGTCACCTCGGTCATGCTGGAGAGCTTGGCGGCTGGGTTCATGGCTGTGCTGTCATCCAAAACAAAGTCAAAAGGCAATTTGTCTGCCGTGGTTCTGACAATCGCGAGCGGCATGCGCGAGCCAGATACAGGCGTTGCGAAAACGAACACCGTGTCTGTTGGTGAAACTTTGTCAGCTAGCTCTTTGATCACACTCACTCTGCCAGTAATTCGCGCGGTACTTGCTTGGTTATTGGAAGCGCCTGCTGAATTGTTGCTAACCGAAGCGCCGTTATTGGCGGAATTTGTATTGGGCTGACCTTGCACACTGGCCATCGCATTGCTGCGAGAGGGCGCGGGTGGCAATCCCATTTTTTCACGCGTTTGCGCAATGGCACGGTCTAATTCAGGTGCCTCGGGAGATGCTGACTCAATCACTTCTCTGGCGCGCTCCCAAAAACGCAATGCAGATCGGTAATTAAGTTCTGAATACGATGCGCTGCCAGCCAAAAGCAAAGCGTTTAAGTGCTGTGGGTCTACCGTCAAAACGCGCTGGATGATGGCCCAAGGCTGTCCTGCAAAGTTGCCCTGGTTTTTTTGCGCTAAGACCTCGGCATGCTCAATCGCCAAGTTGTCGTCTTTGCTCAGCGCCAATGCTTTTCTAAAGGCCTCGTCCGACTCGTCAAATTGTTCACGCGCACGTTGGACGCGCGCGAGCATGATCCAGCCATCGACTTGATTAGGCTCATCCTGTAAGCGTCGTGTTAGGGCTGTGGCCATTTCAGTCATCTTCTCAGGGGAGATGTCAGAGCCCTGCCCCGCATCAGCCTGCAGGGCCGCGGGATTTAATGCAAGGGGTTGGCCCATCACGGCGTACATCAAACAAGCGGCGGCAGGCACCAAGAAAACAAAACTCATCACCCATACCCATGGTGCGCGCCAGGCTTGGGTGGTGGGTTTTGCAATTTGGGTGCTGTCGCCCACATCTTCCAGCAAGCGCCTGGCTAGCTCATCTTTGGCGATCTGCAACTCTTCGCTGCTTAAATTGCCCAACCCATATTCTTTTTCTAAGTCACGTATCTGGTCTTTGTAAACGGCCGCGTTGGCTTGTACAGGGTCGTCTGCGCGATCTTGCGCTTGTTGAGAAGCATCTGCGCCCAGTTGCGAACCACGCCACAAGCTCACACTGATGACAGCCAACACCACAGCCACCATGGCCAAAGCATAAAGAAGAAAAATTAAAGTTGGATTCACATCAATCTTTCAACAACTGTTCGACCCGCGCGCGCTCGGCGTCACTCAAAACGTGAGGCTTCACGGTTGCACGGCGCTGACGCAAATACACCCACATAAAGATGGCTGCAATCAACAACACCACGAATGGACCAAACCAAAGCACCCAGGTCAGGGGTTTGACTTCAGGACGATAGAGTACAAAGTCGCCGTAACGCGACACTAAAAAATCTTTGATTTCTTGGTCCGATTTATTGGTACGAATCAAGTCACGCACTTCGCGGCGTAAGTCGTCCGCTAGTTCTGCACGCGACGAAGACAGCGACTCGTTTTGGCACACCAAGCAACGTATTTCTTGCGAAATATG
>JBAXNJ010000159.1:0-4491 GCA_037133815.1 Betaproteobacteria bacterium | reverse complement strand
GCGACACGCCTTCTGGCGTGGGTTGGGCCCAACCCACGCCAGAAGGCGTGTCGCGCGCGACAACCCGCACCGTGGTGGTCGCTTCGTTAGCGGTGTTGGCATTGGACTTTGTCCTGACCGCCATGATGTTTAGTATTTGATGAATCGAGGTCGATATGCAACGTTCTAAAAATGATGTCTGGGTCGGTTTGTTTGTGCTCTTAGGCGCTGCGGCCATTTTGTTTTTGGCATTGAAGTCCGCCAATTTACTCAACATGAATTTCCAGACCACCTACAACGTGACGGCACGGTTTGACAACGTGGGCGGATTGAAACGCCAAGCGGCAGTCAAAAGCGCGGGCGTGGTGGTGGGTCGTGTCGACTCTGTCACTTTCGACGACAAAACCTTCCAAGCCACAGTCACCTTGGCCTTGGAAAACCGCTTTCAATTTCCTAAAGACAGTTCACTCAAAATTTTGACCTCGGGTTTGTTGGGCGAGCAGTACATCGGCATTGAAGCGGGTTCTGAAGCAGATAACCTCCAGGCGGGTGACCGCATCCAAGCGACCCAATCGGCGGTGGTGTTGGAAAACCTGATCAGCCAGTTTTTGTATAACAAGGCGGCTGAGCCAGCACCTGCTAAGGGTTCTAAGTGAAGCGCCAACTTAGCCAAATTGCTTTAGCGGCTAGCTTGTTGCTAGTCGGTTGTGCCTCTGCGCCCACCGCAAACCCGAAAGACCCCTGGGAGCCGATGAACCGTAGCGTGGCAAGCTTTAACGACAAGGTCGACGACAACGTTTTAAAGCCTTTAGCCACTGGCTACCGCAATGTCGTGCCTGACCTCATTCAAACTGGCGTGCGCAATGTGTTCAACAACTTTGCTGATATGTGGTCGACGATTAACAGCGCATTGCAACTCAAGCCCTTGAATACTGTGGAGTTAATAGGGCGGGTAGTTGTCAACACGGTATTTGGTATCTACGGCATATTTGATGTTGCTTCTTACATTAAGTTAGAGCGCCACCCAGAAGATTTTGGACAAACCTTGGGTTATTGGGGTGTGCCCAACGGCCCCTATTTGGTGCTGCCACTTTTTGGCCCATCGACCTTGCGTGACGGTGCCAGTTTGCCAATAGATTTTGCAGTGAGTCCTACTCAGTTCGTCAACGATATTCCAACGCGCAACCAAGTTTTCACTTTACGTTTGGTGAGCAAGCGTGCAGAGCTATTGAAGTCTGGCAATATGTTGGAGCAAGCGTCGATCGACAAATACAGCTTCACCCGTGACGCGTATTTGCAATACCGACGCTCACAGATTTATGACGGCAACCCACCCGACGAAGAAGACAGTAATGACGATCCGTCTGCCAACCCTGTGCCAGTCAAGTAATTGGGTTTGCATTTAAGATGCAGTCTTCGCTTTAAAGCCTTTGTCATCTTGTACCAAGATGATGCGCTTCTCCAGAGTTGTCTTCTTTCACTATGCAAACCCTATCTTCTATTTCTTGTCGCTTCTTGCGCCCTTTTGTTGGCGCACTGCTAGCTTTTGGTGTTCTAACCAGCCCATTGGCCGCGGACGACACGCCTGAGGCCTTTATCAAACGTCTGTCAGGCGATGTCATCGATGCGATCAAAGCCGATAAATCGCTTGCCGCGGGCGATATCAACAAAGTTATTGTGCTGGTCGACCAAAAGGTCATGCCCAGCGTGAACTTTTTGCGTATGACAGCCTCTGCCGTGGGCCCCAACTGGCGCCAAGCCACACCCGAGCAACAAAAGCGCTTGCAAGAAGAATTCAAAACCTTGTTGGTGCGCACCTACTCTGGCGCTTTAAGCCAATTTAATGACCAATCCATTGTTATCAAACCCGTGCGCGCCGCTTCCGATGACAAAGAAGTCGTAGTCCGTACCGAAGTGCGTGGCAAGGGCGACCCGATCCAACTCGATTACCGGGTCGAAAAAGCCGCCGATGCACCAGCAGGTTGGCGCATTTACAACCTCAATGTGATGGGTGTGTGGTTGGTCGACAACTACCGCAGCCAGTTTGCGCAAGAGATCAATGCCAAAGGCATTGATGGTTTGATTTCCAGCTTGGCTGACCGCAACAAAACTAATGCAGGCAAGCCAACAGGCAAATAAAGCATGATCACCATGTCTCCCACCTTCAACTTGCCTGCCACCATCATGCAAGACCAAGCGCAGGCGGTCGCTGACAGTTTGACAGGTGCTATGTCTCAAATGTCTGTAGACGGGGCGGTGACGCTTAATGCGTCTTCCTTAGAGCAGTTTGACTCGTCTGCATTGGCAGTTGTCTTGGCTTGTCGCAGGGCCGTGCTAGAACTCGGCGGCGAGTTCCAATTGATCGGCTTGCCTGAGCGTTTACTCGCCTTGGCGCAGGTCTATGGTGTGACGGAGTTGCTCCACTAATCCTTTCCAGGCGTGCCCTTGGCAAAGCCTTAAAATATAAGGCTTCCCATGCCAGCCATCTCCTTCCAATCTGTTTCCAAAACTTTTCAAACCGCCCGTGGGCCTTTTCAGGCACTCGATGGTGTGAGTTTTGATATCAAGCAAGGCGAGTTTTTTGGTTTGCTCGGCCCTAACGGTGCTGGCAAAACCACCTTGATTAGCATCTTGGCCGGTTTGACCAAGGCCACCTCCGGTTCAGTTTCTGTGATGGGGATTGATGTCAATACCCAAGCGGCAGATGCGCGCAGAGTTCTCGGTGTAGTGCCGCAAGAGTTGGTGTTCGACCCCTTTTTCAATGTGCGCGAAGCCTTGCAATTTCAATCCGGCTACTTTGATGTCAAAAACAATGATGCTTGGATTGACGAGTTGCTTGACAGTCTGGGTTTAAGCGACAAAGCTAACCACAACATGCGCCAACTCTCAGGTGGCATGAAGCGCCGCATGTTGGTGGCACAAGCCTTGGTGCACAAACCGCCGGTGATTGTTTTGGATGAACCCACAGCCGGTGTCGATGTGGAGTTGCGCCAAACCCTGTGGCAATTTATCGCCAAACTCAACAAGCTCGGCCACACCGTGTTGTTGACAACCCATTACCTCGAAGAGGCGGAAGCTTTGTGCCAACGCATCGCTATGTTGAAAAACGGCAAAGTGGTAGCACTCGATAGAACCGATGAACTGCTCAAAGCCGCATCCAGCAATGTCTTGCGTTTCAAGTTGGACGCGGCCTTGCCTCCCGCTTTGGCGGCGAAAGCGCGCGTGACGGGTCGCATCGTTCAGTTACCTGCCCACGATGCACTAGAAATCGAGCGCCATTTAGCTGTCTTGCGTGAAGCCGGTTTGAATGCCGAAGATGTAGAAATTCGCAAAGCCGATTTAGAAGATGTTTTCTTGGACGTGATGCACGCCAATACTCCACAGGAGACGGTATGACCGGCTGGCGCGCGCTGTTTTACAAAGAGGTGTTGCGGTTTTGGAAAGTTGGCTTTCAGACGGTAGGTGCACCAGTGCTGACCTCTGTCTTGTATTTGCTGATCTTTGGCCATGTACTAGAAGACCATGTCAAGGTATACGACGGTGTGGGTTACACCGCCTTCCTCATTCCCGGCTTGGTCATGATGAGCGTGTTGCAAAACGCCTTTGCCAACAGCTCATCATCGATGGTGCAAAGCAAGATCATGGGCAACTTGGTGTTTTTATTGCTCACACCACTGTCGCACTGGAGTTGGTTTTTTGCTTACACCTTGTCAGCCGTGGTGCGCGGGTTGGCGGTGGGCATGGGCGTGTTGTTGGCAACCGCTTTGTTTGTGTGGCAATCCTCAGCCCTTAATTTTTCTTTGTTGCCACAACAGCCCTTGTGGGCTTTGGTATTCGCCTTCACAGGCGCTGCGATGTTGGGCGCCTTGGGGCTGATTGCCGGTTTGTGGGCTGAAAAATTCGACCAAATGGCTGCTTTCCAAAACTTCGTCATCATGCCTATGACGTTTTTGAGTGGGGTGTTTTATTCCATCCATTCACTCCCTGATTTTTGGCAACAGGTGAGCCATCTCAATCCGTTTTTCTACATGATCGACGGCTTTCGTTATGGATTCTTTGGTCAAAGCGATGTCTCGCCTTGGTTGAGTTTGGGCGTGGTGGGGGTAAGCCTTTTGCTGATCTCTGCTGTGGCTGTGCATTTATTGCGTATCGGTTTCAAGATTCGAGGCTAAGGTGACTGCTCAAGAACTACAAGATCTCATCGGCGCAGGCCTTCCCTGTGTGCATTTGCAAGTCAATGGAGATGGCCGCCATTGGTATGCCACCCTGGTCTCGGCCGAATTTGAAGGCAAGCGTTTGATCCAGCGCCACCAGCGCGTCTACGCCACTTTGGGTAACCGCATGGTGACCGACGAAGTCCATGCTTTGTCGATGCGTACGTACAGCCCCTCTGAATGGGAGAAGATGAGCGACGCTGAGAAGGCGGGCACGTAGGCATGGACAAACTTCTGATTCGTGGGGGCAACGCCTTGCAAGGCGAGGTGCTGATTTCTGGCGCCAAAAACGCAGCCT
>JBAXNJ010000158.1:0-4506 GCA_037133815.1 Betaproteobacteria bacterium | reverse complement strand
TGTCCACCTCTGACTTCAATTGCAACTGAACATCGCGCCATTCCAAACGCAACCATTCTCGGTGCTCGCGTAACAAGCTGGCCGCCTCTTGCTCCCATGGCGCGGACGCCTGTCCAGCAAACTGCAGTGCCTGCAAACTTTGCACATTGCGTGTGAGTCCATTACGAATATCGGACACCGCGTCTGAGGCGTCTTCGGCCATACGGTTTTCAACTTGGCTGACTTCGTAGCGCCCCGCAAGCCAGACCAAGGTGCCAACCATGCAGACCAGCAAAACCAATAGAGACATCCACAAAGCCCAACGGCTCAGCAAACGGGGGGCTATCCAACGCATCACTCGGTCTTGGTCACGCGTGGATTGCTCCAAGACCCGTCAATCAAAAAGATCGAGGTTCCTGCTTTGGTCAAAGGCTTGCTAAGAATCAACTGGCTCAAATAGGTTGTCAAACCAACCAACGGGTTGATGGCCGCCATATAAAGCGTGGCAGCGCTGGTATTGATTTCAGGCACCACCACCACCTTGAGATTTTGGGTTTCTTTGGCAATGTCGGCACTGCCCTCAATGGCCGCGCCAGCAGAGACGCCTTTCATTTGAAAGTTGTTCGTAGTCGCTACGCCTTGTTCTATGCGCACATCGCCACGCACAAAGTCAAAGGCAAAGCCTTCGCCAAAGACATCGCTGAAGTCCAACATCAAGCGCCTTGGCAAAGCTTGCAAACTCAACACGCCCAAAAGTCGTGCTGCGCCAGGTTCGGATTTGAGGAACTGGCCTTTTTCAATCATCAAGTTCATTTGCCCCGACATGCTCGGGTAATCCAAGGTGATGGGCGAGCCTTGCCAAGACACTTTGCCCTGCAGTTTGCCGTGGCCATTGCGAATCGCGTTGGGAGTTCCAAGACGCGTCAACAACTGCCCGCTGTCTTTGATATCCATCACAAAGTCGAGGCGCGTTCTTCGCAGCCTCGGTCCATCTGCCGCCCATGACCCCGTAGCACTCAAACTGCCGTCGGGTGCAGTGAGATTAAGTTTGTTCAAGCGCCACTCTCGACCTGCATTGGCAACGGTGCGGTTGACGGCATCCATTTCAAGACGGCCTAGTTTTTTTCCACGCAGCGTTAAATCGTTGACCACCACATCCAGGGCAGGAATGCTAGTAGGCTCGTCACTGAGCATGCGCTCTACATCAGGCACCAAGCTCGGCGGGATGTTGAGAAAAGACAAACGCGCATACAACTGCGCGGGTTGTGTGGTTGTGGCGGGTCGAACTTCTGCAGTGCCGTTGAGTTCATCAGCTGCGATGTTCAAACGCCACAACTCACCCATGCGCACCCCGCCGACAACCACGCGGTTGATTACGCGATCAGCCAGCTTTACTTGGTCTGCACGGACAGTCAATAAAGAGGGCAAATAATCTTGTGCCCCAGTTGCTTCTAACTCTTGCCCGACCAAATTGGTTTTTGTGGATCGGGGTTTTGACTTGGCTGCAGATGCAGCAGAGAACTGCGTCATCACTTCATTCCATGCGTCTAGGTCTACGTTGGGCTGTTGCAAACTCAAACTCACCCCTACCTCACGCGAGGGGGTTGCCTCGGATGTGGCAACGCCCAATGCAATCGCACCGCGCAACACACGGGTCTGCGAAGCGCTGACATCTCTTACAAAGTTGAGCGACAAGACCCGCGCCACAGAGAGCTTGATTTGGTCTTGCATCACCTTAGATTTAGGGGCTAGAGACTCATTGGTGAGTTGCGTTTCCAAACGCAAAGGCCAAGTCGCTGCAGCGGGCTTATTCATGGGCGCAGGGAAAGTTAAAGCCATACCCTTGAGATCACTTTGCACCAAAATTTCAGGCTGCCCTTTCCGTAGTCCAACGCTCGCGTTGTAGCTAGTAGATCCATTTGCGCGTAACGCCAATTGTGAAAACACCCCAAGCTCGCTAGCTTGGCGCAAACCCTCGGCAGTGACCACCCCCTTGATACGTAGCTGGTCTGATGCATCTGTTTTGTTGGGGTCAAACAATAGGTTGCCGTCAATTTGGGCGTCTCCACCAAAAACGCGGGCTTTGAGATTTTTGGTGGTGAGTCCTTGCGTATCAAACTGCACGACGCCTCGGGTTTTGCTGAGCACGGGCACGCCCGGCATGATTTGCAATTCGTTGTCTTGCAAAGTCACACTGCCTTGCACAGACGTTTTTTGCAAGGCGCGGACCGGAACATTGAGTTGCATTTTGAATTCGGCCATGCCAGTGGCCTGGCTCTTTTCCAATGTATGGTCGAGCAACTCGTTAAGGGCCGAACGCACCACAACGCCCTGCATATCGGCCAGGGGGCCGCGCGCTTGTGCTTTCACTGTGACGTCTAGGTCTTTCACGCGGGGTATGGTCGCCTCGATCTTGTCCCATGCCAGCTGAGGCGCCCCCGCCAACTTTCCTGCGCCCTTGAACTGCATAGCGCTTCGCTGATAGACCAATTCACCGTTGAGCGAAGTAATCGCTGGCCATGTATTTGCAAGGCTAACTGGCTTACCCTTTGTCTGCGGGACATAGGCGTACTGACCGTTGGCAATTTGGGCAATAAAACGGAACTCGCCCAACTTAGGATTGTCAAAAGGCATGTCCACTAAATTGCCACTTAACCGCAAACTCGCTTGCGTGATCTCACCGCCCGTGAGCGCATCTTTTAAATAGGCACGTGCTTGCGCGTCTATTTCTGTCGGCAAATAGCGATGTAATTGTTTGATCTGCAGACGACTAATGTTGACAGTCAGATCTAACACCCCAGGCCAACGATTTTCGCCTTTACCGGTTGTCCAAGTACCGTTAAATTCTGCCGACGCGTCGGCGTTACGTGCGAGTCCTTGTTTGACTTGAACAGAAATTTCAGGCTCTTGCGCATCGGCACTTTTTTTATTCGCCGGTTTAATTTGCCAACTGATGTTGGCGGCTGCTTGCGCCAAAGAAATCTTGGCCTGGTCCAATCCCTCTGGCAGGGTTACACCCCCTTGTTTGATGGCTATTTGTGCTCTACCCCCTTGCTGTGAAACATCAAACTCCATATCCGCACCAGATACACCTGGAAGGCGCTGCAAGGGGACAGGCGCATTGGCAGCGTGCAGCCATTGAAAGTTGCTTACCGTGCCTTTGGCCTTGTAGTTCAACTCTGCGTCTGCTTGTTGCGCACTAGGCTGCACCCAACTGGCGCTCAGTTGGGACACTTGCCCTTTGGGCTGGGCGAGCTTGAGCGCAGTGCGTAAGTCCTCTGGCAGGGGTAAGCGTTGGCTGATTTGTGCCAAGGCATCTAAGTCCAGACGGTCAGCGGTCAAGTTACCCACGCGAAAGTCATCCCCTTGCCACTTCAGTCGCAGCACACCGCCAGGCCAGCGTTCTCCCTCTTGGGTATCAAAGACCAAGTCTTGGCTGTTGATTTCGTTTTCACCGTCTAGCCATTTGGCGCCTATGCGGCCACTCACATGGCGCAACACCAGTGGCTTCAGGCTATCGCCCAATCGCGCGTCCACCGCATCTAGCGCCATGTCAGCAGTAACGCCTATCAATTGGCCTTGCACCCAGTCGGTCCACACCCGCACGCCACCTTTGCCTTCATAGATAGCAATGCCGCGGTCAAAACGTAACCATTGGCGTAACGAAGAAAGATCGATGTCAGGCGCATCGGCATAGAGCTCGCCACTCCACAGGCTTAAGTCGCCACTGCGTTGCAAGGGGTTTTGCGAAAACTTACCCTGCACCGACAGACGCTGCCCTAGCCCCACTGGCGGTGTAACGTCGATCCGCATCAGATGCTGGTGCAAACTGTTTTGCATCACCACATTGACATGCGACAAACTTAACTCGGGCGTATCGCGCAATTCATCGCGCCAATGCAAAACACCATCGCGAATCAAAAACTCAGGTTGTGAAAAAAACCAATCTAAGCCCGACCCGTCGCTTGCTTGCGATGTATCAAGTCCTGCCACCCAGATGTTTCCTTGCGTGTCGCGACGAATGTCGAGTTCGGGTTGGTCAATGACCAATTGCTCAAATGTGCCGCGTAACAAGGAGCGCGCGGAAACAACCACATCCACATAAGGCAAACGCAAGGCCTCGCGACCTTGGGCATCAAATAACTGAATGTCTTGAAACCGCAGCTGAGGTGCCCACCATCCCCCCAGAACACTGACATTGGCAATCTCTACGCGCAGTCCAAGCGTTTGCGAGGCTTGCCGCTGTAACAAGGGTCGATAGTCGTCTATTCGAGGCACAATGAAAACATGCAGACTGCTCCACACCAGCACTAGCAACGCCCATGCACACACAAGTACCCACAAGACGCGTTTCATCACGCGGTACATACCGTCGGTTCGTGATTCGCTCGTGGCAACAGAAGCGGCAGGTTCGGGCGTTGGGTTCATGGTCTTGACACAGTGGGTGGAATTATCTCTCGCGCCAACACAGACTTAAGCGCGTATTCGCGGGTGGTGCAGCGCCTGCGCCGTCGATATGCGCAGGAA
>JBAXNJ010000157.1:0-4509 GCA_037133815.1 Betaproteobacteria bacterium | reverse complement strand
GTGGCATCGGCCACTTCGTCGGATGAATTGTTATTTTTGCTAGCCGGTGCGTCGCCGCCCCATTCCGAATCATCGGGTGAGAACTCCACACTGCCGTCGCCTTCCCAGCTCTCGGCGATGCCGTCAACACTCGGTTCGGTATCGCTGGCCGTGTTGTCGACAGTGATCTCAGACATGCCGCCATCTAGCGAAGGCATCTCGCGCAGGCTCTCGGCTTCTGCTTCGTTAGAGACATCCTCTTCGCGAACGGGCGTATCCGCTTTGTCGATGCCGAATTCTTCGCGTGGCGCTTCTTCAAACTCTTTGTCAAGAAACGGGTTCTCGTCGAGCATTTGCTCGATCTCTTGGCTCAATTCAAGGGTGGAGAGTTGTAGCAGGCGAATCGACTGCTGCAACTGCGGCGTGAGGGCCAGATGCTGGGAGACGCGAAGGGAGAGTCCTTGCTTCATGGCCAGTTCTGCATCACATTCGGAAATTTTCGCCGAGATAGACGCGGCGCACATCCGCGTTCTCGATAATTTCAAGCGGCGTGCCTTGCGCCAGCACGCGGCCTTCGCTGATGATGCAAGCGTGGTCACAAATACCCAGGGTTTCACGCACGTTGTGGTCGGTGATCAACACACCAATGCCACGCGCTTTTAAGAAACCAATGATGCGCTGGATTTCAATCACCGCAATCGGATCGATACCCGCGAAAGGCTCGTCCAACAAAATAAAGCGTGGCTGTGTTGCCAACGCGCGGGCAATTTCTACACGGCGACGCTCGCCGCCTGACAGGGCGACCGCTGGTGATTTACGTAAATGTAAAACGCGCAACTCTTGCAACAAGTCCACCAAGCGCTTTTCAATTTCGGCTTCGCTCAGCGGCTGGTCTTTGTCGTTACGTTGCAACTCGAGCACCGCACGCACGTTGTCTTCGACGTTTAGTTTGCGAAAGATCGAGGCTTCTTGTGGCAGATAACTAAGGCCCAAGCGCGAGCGACGGTGGATGGGAAGATCAGTCACAGACTTGCCGTCGATGGTGATCGTGCCTGAGTCTGCCCGCACTAGACCTACGATCATGTAAAACGATGTGGTTTTGCCAGCACCGTTGGGGCCCAGTAAACCAACGACTTCGCCTTTTTGTACAGCGATAGACACATCGTGCACCACCGTGCGTGAACCGTAGGTTTTTTCTAGGTTGCGGGCTTCGAGGCGACTCACGGGCATGTCCATCAGCGCGACTCCAGCAGTTTTTTTCGTGGCGCCAAGGTGGCGCGCACACGGCCACCGGTTTTGTTAACGTTGTCGTCAGTGGGTTGGCCGTCTATGGTGAATAAATCGGTCAGGTTTTCGTAGGTGATGACCTTACCCGTCATTTGGTCATTCAAGATCGGGCCTTTGTAGCGACGCACTTCGGCGCTCTCGATCAACTTGACGCGATCGGCTTTGCCATCGTATTCAATGCGTAGGCCTTCGCCTTCGACAAATTCATCGACGCCTTCACGCTTTTGGCGAAAGAAGGCACGTTTGTTAGGTTCGGGCAGGATGGTGCCGTATTGGTAGCCATCAGCGTCTTCACGGATTTCTATCTTCGTTCCGCGCATCACCATGGTGCCTTTGTTGAGGACGGCGCGACCTGTGAAGGTGCTGGCTTGGCGCAGCTCATCGTGCACCAAATTGTCGGCCTCGATATTCATCGGCTTGTCGCGGTCTGCTTTTTCTGCCGACGCCGCTACGGGCAGTAGCGCCAAGAGCGAAGCGAGAAAAATGGCGGGGAAGTGATTCAAGGCACGAATATTGCTGTAAGTGCCCGAATGATATCAGCGTCCGCGGCGTACTTCCCCAATTAAATAGTCTGTGATCTGCAAAGCGCGCTCCATCGAGCCAGCTAAAGATCCATCGGTATAGAAACGCCCAGCTACTCCCAGCGCAGGAACGCCTTGCACCTTGAAGGCCTCTTGCAATTGCGTGGCACGGCGGGCTTTGGTGGCGACGCCAAAGCTGTTAAAGGTTTCTAAGAACTTTTGTTCAGCCAATCCGTTTTTGCCGGCCCAAGCGGCTAAAGCATTGCCTGAAGTCAAATTCTGCTTTTCGTTGTGAATGGCGTTAAACAACTTGCCGTGCATGGCTTCCAACATTCCCAGCGATTCCCAAACATAGTAAGCGCGTTGTTGCGCTTCAAAGTCGTCGCGGAAACGCACTGGTACGCGTTTGACCACCACGTCTTTAGACACGGATTTGATCCAAGACGCAAACCGTGGTTCAAAGAGATTGCAATGCGGGCAGCTGTACCAAAAAAACTCAAGCACCTCGACCCTGCCATCCGCAACCTCGGTAGGGACGCGTTTGTCAAGCGATACGTACTCAATGCCCTCCTCAGGTTTTTTATTGGCTTGCGCATGCGCGGAGTGCCCGAAAGTGCATGCAGTTAATGCAGCGACAGAAAATTCACGACGTTTCATCTCTCCCCCATATAAAAAATTAGCGCTGCACCCGCACCATCGCGGATTCGATATGCGCATTCTCAAGCTTGTTACGCACGCGTTCGGCTTCGACCTTGTCGACAGGACCGACACGCACACGAAACACCGAGCGACCGCCTTGTTCGCGTTCGCTCAATTTGGCGTCCAGCCCCAAAAATCCGAGCTTAGCGCGCTGTGTCTCGGCCTCGTCTGCTGTGCGGAATGCGCCAGCTTGGACGAAGTAAATAAAGGGATCGTTTACGGCGGATGGGTCTTCGCTCGTCTTAGGCTCGACAGATTTGACCTCTAGCGGCTTACTTTCTGTTGGCTTGGTTTTGGCGAAGTCGCCAATGGGGTCTGCGCTTTTGGCATCTGGTTTAACCGGCGTATCTGTTTTGCCATCCGTCTTGGTGTCGCCATCGGCTTTGTCTGCAGACTTAGCGGGGTTTTTGCCGTAGAGGGGCGCGTTGGGGTCCCAGTCTTTGTTTTTCTTGTCTTCGGCGCTGTCGGCATCGCTGGAGCGGGCTTGTCCTTTATTCATAAAAGGGATCGGCATTTTGGTGACGTAAATCGCCAGCCCTAAAGCCACCGTCAAACCCACCACCAATCCGATGATGAAGCCGACCAAAGTGTTTCCGCGTTGTTGTTGCAATGCCATTATGTGTCTGCCTCTAAAACTTGTTACATGCTCTCAGGCGCACTCACGCCCAGCAATGCCAAACCATTGTGCAATACCTGCGCCGTAGCGGCCACTAAGGCCAAGCGCGCTTGCTTGATAAGCTGGTCATCCACCAAGATGCGCTCTGCGTCGTAGTAGCTGTGGTAGGCCGCAGCCAACTCGCGCAAATAAAAAGTGACGTCATGAGGCGCAAAGTCTTGGGCGGCGGCGCTCAGCATGTCCGGGTATTTGGCTAAGAGCAGCATCAAGGATTGCGCTGGGGCGCTTTCTAGCGGGGACAGATCGGCTGACGAAAAGTCTGTTGAGGCCTTTGCCAACACTGAGCAAATCCGCGCATGTGCATATTGCACGTAGTAGACAGGGTTATCGTTGTTTTTGGTCACCGCCAAATCGACGTCGAAGGTGTATTCGGTATCGGGTTTGCGGCTGAGCAAGAAGAAGCGCACCGCGTCTTTGCTGGTCCACTCGATCAGGTCGCGCAGGGTAACGTAGCTGCCCGCACGCTTGGAGATTTTGACTTCTTCGCCACCACGCATCACACGCACCATGGTGTGTAAAACGTAGTCAGGGTAGCCCTCAGGAATACCAACATTTGCAGCTTGCAAGCCAGCGCGTACACGTGCGATGGTGCCGTGGTGGTCGCTACCCTGGATGTTAACCACCCGGGCAAAACCACGTTGCCATTTGGCGATGTGGTACGCGACATCGGGCACAAAGTAAGTGAAAGTGCCATCCGACTTGCGCATGACGCGGTCTTTGTCGTCGTCGTAATCGGTTGACTTCAGCCACAAGGCGCCGTCTTGTTCATAGGTTTTGCCAGCAGTTTGCAAACGCGCAACCGCGTCGGCCACTTTGCCGTCGGTGTAGAGGCTGGACTCAAGGTAGTAGTTGTCAAATTTGACGTCGAAGGCTTTTAAATCCAAGTCTTGCTCGTGGCGCAAATAGGCGACGGCAAATTGGCGAATACCGTTCAAGTCATTCACGTCACCGCTGGCGGTGAATGACCTGTCGTCAGCGGTCACGGTTTTCTTGGCTAAGAAATCGGCTGCAATGTCTGCGACGTATTCACCGTTATAAAACGCTTTGCTAGCAGGGTTGTCTGGGTCAGTCGGCCAACAGTCGTCGCCCGGTTTGAAACCCAGCGCGCGCAAATGTGTGCTTTTGGCCAAGGTGTCGATTTGCACGCCGGCATCGTTGTAATAAAACTCGCGGTAGACATCTAAGCCCTGCGTTTCGAGCAAGTTGCAAATCGCGTCGCCCAAGGCGGCTTGTCGTCCGTGGCCTACATGTAAAGGGCCGGTAGGGTTGGCAGATACGAATTCGACAAGTACGCGTTGGCGGGTTGGGGCGCCTCCCTTGCCTGGAGCAGTGTCATCAGCTTTGGTA
>JBAXNJ010000156.1:0-4515 GCA_037133815.1 Betaproteobacteria bacterium | reverse complement strand
GCGGGACGAGAGTCCAAGCCGGCAGCAAAAGCAGGTATGACGCGCAAACCTTTTGACTCCAGCGCTGCTATGACGCCGTCATAGTGACCTGCATTGCCGGATAACAAATAAGAGCGCAATAACAAAATACCAACGGTGCCTTTCACTGCCATACCAGCCGGCACAGGCAATGCACTGGATTCTTCACTGAATTTTCCGGTCATCCGAGGGTGGTAAACGCCTACCTCAGGATAGTCAATGGGAGGCTGCACTTTGACCTGGCCTCGCAATGATTTGCGAGGACCATCTGCGCCACGGTCAATCAGGTGACGCACCATGTTCAACACATTGTCATCAGAGCCACCCAGCCAATATTGCAAAGTGATGAAGTACGAACGCACGTCTTGCGCTGTGCCAGGAATAAAGCGCAGCAATTGGGGTAAGCGGCGCAACATTTTCATTTGCGCGGCACCGCCTGTTGTGGGCTTTTTGTCTTTACCGCCACCGCCGCGTAATTTTTTCAGCAAGGCCATCGGGCCACTGGCAGGTTTGCTCATATCAAACTGACCCAAACGGGTAAGTTGAGTGACTTCGGTGGCACTGGCCATGCAAACCATGGCGTCGCAGTGCATGCGTCGTGCGCGCAAATCGTCCAAGATAGGAAGGAAATGGTCTTCCAAAAACAACATACCGCACAACACGATGTCGGCCGATGCAATGTCGGCTTTGCACTTCGCAATCAGGGCATCGTTACCCGTGTACTCAGAGGCTGCATGCAATGTCCAAGTCAGGCCTGGATAGTCGCGCTTTAACGCATCGTTAGAGCGATTGAACGAACTGGCAAAGTGCGTGTCCATCGTCACCACCACCAAACGGATGGGGGTGGTGTCACGCGATTTAGGCTTATTGCTGAGAGAAGTAAGCTTTAGATTCATACAGTGTTTCCGTAGTGATTACCGAGATGCCGCGCTCCATGGCGAAACGTTCGGTATTTCTTTTGGCTTTCCCTCGCACGAAAAATGGTATTTTTTTCAGTTCTTTTTCTGCACCAGCATCCCAACCCGAAACGGTGATGGTTTCTGCCGTAGCAACAGCCGTTGACTCTCCTGCGTCACAAGGCTGCGTTGCTTTTGTATTGCCGTGATTACTTTGCGCGTGACCGTTTCCGCCCAAATGCGATGGCGCTGCATCCTCATGAAACTCTGAGTCGCCCCTGAACATTCCAATCAAATGTTCTTCAAGGCCCATCATGAGTGGATGCACCCAAGAGTCAAACAAGACATTGGCGCCTTCAAACCCCATTTGAGGTGAATACCTGGCTGGAAAATCTTGCACATGCACTGGCGCAGATATCACCGCACACGGCACGCCCAAACGCTTGGCAATATGGCGTTCCATTTGCGTGCCGAGCACCAGTTCAGGGTTCAACTCGGCAATGTGTGCTTCTATTTCTAAATAGTCATCACTGATCAATGCCTCAACTCCGTAAAGGCTAGCGGCCTCTCGTACCTCGCGGGCAAACTCGCGGCTGTATGTGCCAATGCCGACGACCGTGAAGCCCATTTCTTGCGTAGCCACGCGTGCTGCCGCCACGGCGTGTGTGGCATCACCAAATACAAAGACGCGTTTGCCCGTCAGGTAGGTGGAGTCCACCGATTTGGCATACCAAGCGGCACGCGAGACAGCTTGTTCAAGCGCTGCGTTGGGATCAATCCCAGCCAATTGCGCCACCTCTTGAATAAAAGCGCGTGTACCTGAATTTCCAATAGGAATAGTTTTGGTATGTGGTTGTTTGAAATTACGCTGCAACCACTGCGCACTCAAATTGGCAATTTCAGGGTAGAGCACCACATTAAAGTCTGCATCGGCCAATTTAGCGATATCAGCAACCGTAGCCGTGAGCGGGGCCACCACATTGATTTCGATACCTATGTCGGTCAGCAGTTTACGAATTTCAGTCAAGTCATCGCGATGTCTAAAACCCAATGCGGTGGGTCCTAATATGTTGCAGCGGGGCTTGGTGGATGCAGACGTTGCAACTGCGTCTTTAGGCAACGCTAAATTGCGAACCAATTGGTAAAAAGTCTCAGAAGCGCCCCAGTTTTCTTTGCGCTGATAGGAAGGTAATTCCAGCGCAACGACAGGGACTGGTAAGTTGAGTGCTTTGCATAAACCACCAGGATCGTCTTGAATAAGCTCAGCGGTACAAGACGAACCTACCAACATAGCTTTAGGCGAGAAACGTTCAAAGGCTTCTCTTGCAGCAGTTTTGAAAAGCTCGGCCGTATCGCCACCCAGATCACGTGCTTGGAAAGTGGTGTAGGTCACAGGCGGACGCTTTTGTAAACGCTCGATCATGGTGAACAACAAATCGGCGTAGGTATCACCCTGAGGCGCATGTAAGACGTAATGCACATCTTCCATAGCCGTAGCCACACGCATCGCGCCCACGTGGGGCGGTCCTTCGTATGTCCAGAGTGTGAGTTGCATATCTGTAATTCCTTTAAGCGGCAAGACGCATGCGGCGCAACAATGGACGGGTAAATAATTCAGCCAAATCACCGGCTTGGTCGAAGCCCTGAATAGGCGTGAAAACTAATTCAATCGCCCATTTGGTGGTCATGCCTTCAGACTCCAGCGGATTGGCCAAGCCCAAGCCACACACCACCATATCGGGGTGCAAAGCGCGACAACGGTCTAACTGTTTTTCAACATCTTGTCCTTCCGATAGGAAGGTACCTTCAGGCAGCATGGCCAGCTCTACCGCCATATGCTGACGATGCAAATAAGGGGTACCGACTTCCAGCAATTTCATTCCCAGTTCTCGCGACAAAAATCGCGCTAATGGAATTTCAAGTTGTGAGTCAGGAAAGAAGAAGATGCTTTTACCTTCCAAATGCAATTTGGCGCGCGCCAATGACGCCGTAGCCCTGGCTACAGGGGCTGCCAGTGCGGCTTGAAAGCGCTCTGAAGGCACACCGAAAGACGAAGCAGCTGATTGCAACCAAGCTGTTGTACCCTCAATGCCCAGCGGAAATGGTGCAGACAACAAACTCGCACCGCGCGCTTGCATCACGCGGGCTGTTTCGCCCAAAAAGGGTTGTGCCAAAAGTAGGCGTGTGTTGGGACCAATCGACACTTGGTCTTGCGCACGGCGTGGCGGGAAGAATCGAACGCGCTCGATACCCATATGGTTCAAGATACGCACGAACTGGTCTTCCACCACATCGGCCAAAGTACCCACAATCAGCAATTCTTGTTCAGCTTTATCTGAGCTCGATGGCATGTCTGGCACCATCGATGCCAAGCAAGCGTCCTCACCTTGGGTGAAGGTGGTTTCGATTCCGCTTCCCGAATAATTCAACACGCGCACAGCGGGAGAATGCTGCGCAGAAAGCCTAGAGGCAGCGCGGGATAAATCTAACTTGATCACTTCAGAGGGGCATGACCCCACCAAGAACAACAACTTAATTTCTGGACGACGCGCCAAAAGCTGATTGACAACGCGATCGAGTTCAACATTCACATCGGCTAATCCTGCCAAATCACGTTCATCGATGATGGCTGTTCCGAATCGAGGTTCAGCAAAGATCATTACGCCAGCAGCAGACTGAATAAGGTGCGCGCAAGTGCGTGATCCAACTACCAAGAAGAAGGCATCTTGAATTTTGCGATGCAACCAAATGATGCCCGTCAAACCGCAAAACACCTCACGCTGACCGCGCTCCATCAAAGGCTTGACGTCTGTACAGCCTTTACCAAACTCTGCACGGATGGGAATGACTGAATTCATGCACTCACCTGAGCATTAGGCTGGATCAAGTTGCGATAAGGCTTTTGCAAACGCGCCATACGAAGTTTTCTGATGTACTGGGCTGCATTGATGCCGTAGGTGATGTAGGCAGTCAAAGCCAGCAAAAGTTGATCATTTGCTGACCAATTACCTTGCCACCAAACCCACAAATAAGCGGTGTGCAAAGCCATCACCAACATGCTGACAACGTCCTCCCAAAAGAAGGCGTGGGCAAAAAGGTATTTATCGAAAACAACCTTCTCCCAAATACAGCCTGTGATCATGATGGTGTACAGCACCAAAGTTTTGAGCACTACCGAAGCCAAGGCCCAATCGGTGTTTTCGCCTGTTTTCAAGCTATTCACTACCAGATAGAGGCTGACTAAAAAAACCAAGAATTGAACAGGGGCCAACACGCCTTGCACCAAGGTCCACCGAGTGGCATCACGCTTGGCGCGCTGCTCTGGTGTGTACAAAACCTGTGGCTGAGACTGCTGCATGACCTACCTTCATTACAAATGAACTGAGGCAACTTTAAGGCTTAAAAATGAGACTGTCAACATAAATTGACAATAAATGTGTTAACAAGGGTTTACACTTAATAGGAATATGTCTAACTTGCGTGACACTTAATTCATGAACAGTTGATTGGGAATAAAAATGCCTATTGAAAACCTTGGCCATGAATACGAATTTGAGCCTCAGTTCGGCCTGCCTGAGAGATTGCCTTCGGATGAATTCAT
>JBAXNJ010000155.1:0-4519 GCA_037133815.1 Betaproteobacteria bacterium | reverse complement strand
GCGAACTCGCCAACCAACTCATGCACCCCCGTTTTGGCTTGGAGCGTGAATACGCGGTGCGCTCATTGGGCAAACTCAGCAATGAACAAAAACATAGCCTGTTGGACGGCATCACCTTAGAAGACGGTTTGGCCCAATTTGGTTCGATCGAAGAGGGCGGTGGCGAAGGTTCCAACTGCTGGTACCGAGTCACCATTTCTGAAGGACGTAACCGCGAAGTGCGCCGCATGTTTGAGGCGGTGGGGCATGCGGTGAGCCGCTTGATTCGCATCCGTTATGGCGCCATGGTGTTGCCGCGTGGACTCAAACGCGGTGCTTTTGTCGAGCTACGGGAATACGATATTCGTGCATTGATGCAAGCCGCCGGCGTTAAAGCGCCTCTGCAAAGTGGACCAAGTCAAGACAACCGCGCAGAACGTGCCAACAGCCGCAGACGCGGAAACAGCGTGGGTCCTCGTCCTTCGACGCCGCGTCAACCTGAAGAGCGATCTAGCGGACCCGAGCGTTTGGTGCGTGCCCGTCCTAACAAGGGCGCTGCGCCTGACCCTCTCAATACGTCAGTTGGCTACATCGGGGCTGAAAGTCTGGCCATGGAGCGCCAGCGCAAGAAAGCCGGTGAAAAAGCCTTCCGCGCAGGCTTGGTCGGCAAGCCAAAACCCCGCAGACCCTAGGGCAAACCCCTTAGGCGGGTTAAAATGGCGGGATTAGATGAAGACGCTAAAAATTTCATCCAAAAGTTTCAATAAAACCCTCACAAGAAAAGACCAGCATGAGCACCCAACGTACCCTCTCCATCATCAAGCCAGACGCTGTTGCTAAAAACGTGATCGGCCAGATTTATGCCCGTTTCGAAGCCGCTGGCCTCAAAATCGTTGCTGCCCGCATGGCCCATTTGTCACGCGGTGAAGCCGAAGCTTTCTACGGTGTCCACAAAGAACGTCCTTTCTTCAAAGATCTCGTCGAATTCATGATTTCTGGCCCCGTCATGATCACGGTGCTCGAAGGCGACAACGCCATCCTCAAAAACCGTGACTTGATGGGCGCTACCGACCCTAAGAAAGCCGCCGCCGGCACCATCCGCGCAGACTTTGCTGACAGTATTGACGCCAACGCCGTGCACGGCTCTGACGCACCTGAAACAGCTGCAGTGGAAATCGCGTTCTTCTTCGCAGGAATGAACGTTTACTAAAAGCCCATAGGCGGCGCCTAAGCCCCGCTTGCGCTTGCAACCCCATGACGGCCAACCTGCTTGACTTTGATCTCGACGGTTTGGCCGTTTTTTGTGAGCAGCTCGGAGAGAAACGCTTTCGCGCGACGCAACTATTTCGGTGGATCCACCAAAAAGGCGCCCAAGACTTTGACGCCATGTCAGACTTGGCTAAAAGCTTGCGCGAGAAACTCAAAGCCTCAGCGCATATTGCGCCGCTTAAGCCTCTTTCGCGTCACGCTTCAGCCGACGGCACCGTCAAATGGTTGTTCGATGTGGGCGATGGAGACGCGGTAGAAACCGTTTTTATTCCAAGTGAAGAACGCGGCACGCTCTGTATTTCTTCGCAAGCCGGCTGCGCTGTCGGCTGCCGCTTTTGCTCTACGGGCCATCAAGGTTTTAGCCGGAACTTGAGTAGCGGCGAAATCTTGTCGCAACTCTGGTTTGCTGAGCACACCTTGCGGCGCGAATTCAAAACCGAAGAACGCGTTATCTCCAATGTGGTGATGATGGGCATGGGTGAGCCCTTGCAAAACTACAGTGCTTTGGTGCCAGCCTTGCGCGCCATGTTGGACGACCACGGATATGGTCTATCGCGCCGTCGCGTCACGGTATCTACCTCGGGCGTGGTGCCCA
Organism: Betaproteobacteria bacterium; assembly: GCA_037133815.1. GTDB lineage: Bacteria > Pseudomonadota > Gammaproteobacteria > Burkholderiales > Burkholderiaceae_C > Limnohabitans. The sequence continues at coordinate 2,676 of JBAXNJ010000155.1, read as the reverse complement.
TGATCGACCGATTGGGCGAAGACTGTCCGGTTGCTTTGGCCGTTTCGCTCCATGCCCCAACCGACGCTTTGCGTGAGCAACTCGTTCCGCTAAACAAAAAATACCCCATTTCCGAATTGATAGATGCGTGTCGCCGCTACTTGGCCCATGCGCCACGCGACTTCATTACTTTTGAATACTGTATGTTGGATGGTGTCAATGACCAGCCTGAACACGCCCAAGCGCTGATCGATTTGGTGCATTCGCCCCGCGACCCCAGCAAACGCATTCACGCTAAGTTCAATTTGATTCCTTTCAACCCGTTTCCCGAGTCTGGTTTGACCCGATCAAACCCGGCCGCAGTCAATGCCTTTGCGGATGTTTTGAGCAAAGCGGGCATAGTCACCACGGTGCGTAAAACCCGCGGCGACGATATTGACGCAGCGTGTGGTCAATTGGCAGGTGACGTGAAAGACCGTACCCAAGTGCAAAACCGTATGGCCAAGCAAAAGGTGATCCCTCTGAAGCAGGTGAGCTTATGAAGCCTGTGTCTCAGCTTATGCCGCCTTTGTCCCAACCTTGGACGCTTGCGTCCCTGCAATTTAAAGCCCTATCAGCTTGGCTGCGACTGATTTTGTTGGTGTTGGTTGGCTGTATGTTGGTATTACAAATGCAGGGTTGCAGCAGCCGCGCCACATCCCAAGCTGAGATTGATCGGCTGACCCAACCAGAGCCTGACTCAGTGCGCCAACGCGCGATTCGACGCATCACCTTGGCCAGTGCCTATTTCGCGCAAGAGCAGATGGACGCAGCCATGCAAGAAACCCGTGCGGCCTTGCAAATAGACCCCGATTTCGCGCAAGCCTATAGCCTGCTGGGCTTGATCCACCAACGCAATAACGCGATGGACTTGGCGCAGCAAAGTTTCGAGACTGCTATTCGCTTAACGGCACGCGTATCTTCTTCTGGCGACGAAATTGGGGCTGTGCTCCACAACTACGGCTGGTTTTTATGCCAGCAAGGTAAGTATTCTTCGGCCCAGTACCAATTTGCTATGGCGATTTCGCAGCCCGGTTATCGCCAGTTGGGACAAACCTGGTTGGTCAATGGTGTGTGTCAAGTGCGATCCAAACAACCTGTGCAGGCTCGCAATAGTTTTGAGAAAGCGCTGGGGTTTGCGCCCAACGACCCTACTGCGCGCTTCGAGTTAGCCATGCTCGATTGGCAAGACGGCAATGCCCCTCAAGCGCGCCGCATGCTGGGCAGCATCAATTCCAGCCCGCAAGCGACCCCAGCCAGCTTGTGGCTGGGAGTATTGTTAGCCCGCACTTTAAAGCTCGATACCGAGATGAACGCAATGGGTGAACGCTTAGCGCAAAGGTTTGCTAACTCCCCGCAGGCGGCCTTGTGGAATGCGCGAAAATTCGACGACAAATGACCGATACAGAAGTTACCCCCCCAACCACCACCGCAGGCGACATACTGCGTGACTATCGCCTCGACCAAAAGGTTTCTTTGATAGATTTGGCCAATGTGTTGCGCGTTTCTGTGACCAAATTAGAAGCCCTAGAAAACAACGCTTGGGACCAATTGCACGACGCCATGTTTGTGCGATCCCTTTCATTGGCAGTTTGCAGACAGTTGCAAACAGATGCCGCCCCTGTCTTGTCTTTGTTGCCCGCACACGACCATTCCAAGTTGGGTGAAAAAAATGAAAAGGGTTTGAATTCACCCTTAAGCCGGCCTTCGCTTTTGCCGCAATCCACATTTGATAACTTGACGGTGTTTTTCACCCCTATGCGATGGGCCGCTTTGGGTTTGTTTATCTTGGCATTGGTTCTGGCGGTTTGGCCAGAGGTGCAGCATTGGATTGTTTACAAAGACAACCCAGACGCCGTTGGGGTCAGTGTGACACCCGTCGTTTTCCCAGCAGACCCCAGTGAAGGACGAGAAGTCAATATAGTTATCACACCCGTTCAATCGGCGGCTGTTCCAACAATGGACGCTAAAAACCAAATGACCAACACCCCGAAGGTAAATGATGGACGTTAAACCGATTGCTTTTGCCGTGCCCAGTGTTCGCAACACTTTGCAAGCCCGTGTTTCTTGGGGCGAGCATGTGGTCACCGTCGGTGGTGATGCACCTGTGCGTATCCAATCCATGACCAACACCGATACCGAAGACGTCATTGGCACAGCCATTCAAGTCAAAGAACTGGCTTTGGCGGGGTCGGAATTGGTGCGCATCACGGTCAACACACCTGAGGCTGCGCAAGCGGTGCCACACATCCGCGAACAACTGGACCGAATGGATGTTCATGTGCCCTTGATTGGCGACTTCCACTACAACGGCCACCGTTTGTTGACTGACTATCCAGCGTGCGCCAAGGCTTTATCGAAATACCGCATCAACCCCGGCAATGTGGGCAGGGGTGACAAACACGACAAGCAGTTTGGCCAAATGATCGAGGCGGCTATCCGTTACGACAAAGCCGTGCGCATTGGCGTGAACTGGGGCAGCATGGACCAAGAGCTTCTCGCGAGCTTGATGGACGCTAATGCCAAGAGGCCGCAGCCCTTCGAAGCCAAGCAAGTGATGTACGAGGCCTTGATTACCTCGGCCATCGACTCTGCCAAGTTGGCAGAACATATGGGTTTGGCACCACAGCAAATTCTGCTCAGTTGTAAGGTCAGCAG
>JBAXNJ010000154.1:0-4558 GCA_037133815.1 Betaproteobacteria bacterium | reverse complement strand
TTGAAACAATGATGGACTGAATTAAAAGGCTAAGAGGTAACCTCATGTTTCGCGCCATTAGAGATGCCTAGACAAATGAATGGGGGAATGCCATAGTTTTAAGTAAATTTTTTGTTAAATGGTTTTGAAGAAGCAATGATTAAAGTTAAGTCTTATGAAAAACATATCGCTCGACCATGCGCATTTATTTACATCCGATTTATCTGCAACGATCACTTTCTTTATTAAGTGTTTTAATGCAGAAGTTATATGGGATGAAGAGGCTGCAGGCGTCAGAAACGTGCGAATTAAAATTGGGCGCTCATTTATTCATCTCTACGATCAAGCGCCCAAAGCCCCAAGAGGCGGAGCAATCCACCATTTAGGTATTGAAACTGATGATTTAGAAGACTTGGTTTTGCATTTAAGAAGCCACGGCGTTACTTTGAAAAATGAAATAAAGGAAGAAGAAAAGTTTAAGTATGTGATGATCAAAGGCCCAGATGATTTATTGATCGAACTTTTCGAATGTAAAGAGCCTGAAAGATGGGGGATTACAAGGTAGTCTCTGGCGTCAACGATTTTCAACAAGAAAAGTTGCAAATACAACTAGAACTTTAAATTTTTTTATTTATACATCCATTACTCCCCAGCACTTAATAAAAGTTGGACTTCGCAGCTGAATTTGCTAAGTTAAGGTAACGTATTCTTTTCAAAAAATTTCACTATAAATATTTGGAACTGTTAGGAAATTTTGTCATCAATAAAAGTGTCAGCAAACTTGTATAAACCCTTTTTAGGGATTTTGTTCATGTGTATTGCTGGATCTTTGTTTCCATTAATGAATGGGATAGCTAAATTACTGGCTGTAAATTACTCTTTTGAACAGGTCGTATGGGCACGATTTTTTTCACATCTTGTAATTGTGTTGATATTTCTTACGCCGAAGTATGGTTTGGGAATAGTTGTTAGTCGTTTGCCAAGTACACAAATTTTGTTATCTTTTATGCTTCTAGCATCTACTTATGTATTTGTAGTTGGTATTAAATACATTTCAGTCGTGCAAGCCGCATCAATTACATTTACGGCACCATTGATTGTTGTTCTATTGGCAAGTCGAATTCTTAGCGAAAAAGTTACCAGATCAAGAGTTTTTGCAGTGATTGCGGGTTTTGTCGGAGTTCTTATAGTAATAAGGCCTGGCACAATGTTGTTTCATTGGGCTTCACTTTTAATTTTAATTAGTGCTACTTTTTTTGCTTTATACCAAATACTCTTAAGAAGAGTTGCGGGCACCGACCCTCCTGAAACCTCGGTGGTTTACTCTGCATTAATTGGATCAATTGTGATGAGCTTTTTAGTTCCATTTTCTTGGAAAAATCCTGAGTCTCTCGAAGATGTATGCTTGTTTAGCAGTTTGGGGGCCTTGGGAGGCCTTGGACATTACTGTGTAGCGCGAGCAATGACTTATGCACCAGCAAATTTTTTATCCCCCTTTAATTACTGGCAAATAGTGGGATCGGTACTTGTAGGTTATTGGTTATTTAACGATATGCCAGACACTCTTACTTGGATAGGGTCGTTGTTAGTTATCGCGTCGGGTGTCTTTGTCAGTTTGAAAAATGAAAAATGAAAAATGAATTAATTTTTTACTTGCTAAGTCATTGATGTTGGATGTTCTTGGCAAGTGAGGGTAATATTATTTGAGCCCTCAAATGATTCGTAATATTTTCATTTCACCCAGGCAAGTGACCGCGTAAGAAAACGTGTCATGACTGATAAAAATAGGCTTACACGTTGACCTAAGTTATGACCAGTGAACCCCTGATTAACAGAAAACAGTCGATTTACGAAACCCTTGTTTTATGCGGCCCAAACGACCCGCCACTGCCGCAATGATTCCAGATACCGCAGTGAGTAAAAAGACAGGTGCAACTGCTAATTGAATGCCGTGAGTGACGGTGGACAGGTCGGGTGCGAAATTCATGCGGCGTGGCAACGTTTGTTTTAAGGCCTCATTGTGTCATTGGGCACTTTTTGTTGATGCGTGACTGCGCTAAGTGGCAAACGGGCGTTGCTGCGGCAAGATTGCTTTGCCAGTTGGTAGCCGGCATACAGTTGCTCAAATACTGGGCCGGGACGGCCACTTCCGACTGGCTGAGCGTCCAAGCTGGTGATAGCCAACAGTTCTTTGCTGGCGCTTGACAGCATCAATTCGTCTGCATTTATTACCTCGTTGCGGCTGATGTGTTGAAGACTAAAACCAATACCCCGCTGTTGGCAGAGTTCTTCAATCAGCCCGTAACGGATACCTTCAAGCACCAAGTGGTCCGTGGGTGTCCCAAATACATGACCGTTTTTTACTACCCAAACATTGCTGGCGGCGGCCTCACTTAAATAGCCATCGCGAAACATCACGGTTTCGGTGGCACCAGCGTCAAAGCTTATCTGTCGCGAGAGCACTGCGCCAAGTAGGCTGGTGCTTTTGATGTGGGCTTTTTTCCAGCGAAAATCATCTGTAGTGACGCAGGCTACGCCATGTTGCCGCTCATCCTTACTTGGGACGCTCATCTTGTTGCTCATGACAAATACCGTTGGTGAGATGTCTTGCGGCATCACGGGATCACGCATTGCAACACCTCGGGTAACTTGGATGTAAATTATTTGGTCACTATTGAGGTCGCTTGTACTCGCAGATTGGGAATAGTCAGCTATCAATTTGGATGCAATGGCGGCCCACTCGGTTCGACTCATTGGATTGACAATGCGCAACTCCGCCAAGCTGCGTTCCAGTCGAATCATGTGTTGTTCAAAGCGAAAGGGCTGGCCGCCATAGACCGGAACAACTTCGTAGACGCCATCGCCAAAAATAAATCCACGGTCCATCACGCTTATTTTGGCGTTGTTAAGCTCAATGAATGCCCCGTTGAGATAGCAGGGTAGTGGCGGAAGTTCATGCATATTTGTTGATCTATCTTTTTATTTTCTTTAAAGCGTATGGTTGTCTTTTTTGTTGATTTGAAATGGCTGTTGAGGGATTTCTCGAACCTCTGCATCAATTACGATCCCATCAGGATATTTTGAATGGGGATTACTTTTCGCCATATGTTTCCAGCGTTGATAAGCTTGTGCATAGAAGACCACGGTCGGCTTTTTACCAGTAAACAACCAGCGTATAGCAGACAGCAAAACAAAAGCACTGCCTATCACCACAGCAAAAATCAACACAAGCGTTGCAATCATTAGCAACAGAATTCGATATAAAAGGTTCATTTATTCACTTTTTCGACGTCGCCTAGAACCAATAGTCCATCTTCTCGTCGAATCGTTTCAGAATTTTTCCAAGCTTATAGCGTGTTTTTTAATGATGTGTAACAAACTGTGTAATTGAGGCAATTTTTAATCTGGACGCTTGCCATGGTCTGGACGCTGGTTTGCTCTGGACGGTACGAGCACTCTCGACGCTTGCGTTAGTTTAGTTAGGCGCGGGCTTGAGTATCTGCATCAGTCCAGCTTGATGCCCAAATCGACTGCCAATTTGATCCAGACAGGTACGTCACGCTCCCAATCACTACGGGTGTCGACCAAATTTTTGGGTTTGTTGGGAATCGAAAATGACTCGCGCAATTTGGCAGCGCGTTCGGTGTTAGCCCCTTCAACAACCACATTTGAAAGTATTTTCAAAACGGCTTCTGGTGTGCCAGCGGGGGCCATCAGTGGAAGCCCACCCTCCAGTGCCACCAAAGGATCCGTCATGCCTTGCTCCACCAAGGTTGGCACATCTGGCAATTTGGGTGAACGATAAGTGCCGGTCACGCCAATAGCGCGAACACCTCGGCCTGCAACTGTGTTGAAGGCTTGGTAACTGCCAACGGCTATTTGCAGTTGACTGGAGGCCACATCAATCCACATGGCGGCTTCACCTTTGTAATGAATCGAAAGTATTTTGCTGCCATAGTTGCGGTTGATTTGATCTGCCACCATGTGGGGATAAGACCCAGGGGCATAAGTGCCCATCGAGGTTTGGTTGGTTTTAGCAAACTCGATGAACTCTTGAATGGTCTTGGCAGGTACTTTTTCCGAAATGCCGACGACCAAAGGTCCCGATGGAAAATTGGCCACAGGGGTGAGGTCTTTGTCCAGGTTGTAGGGTAATTTGGTGTACAAAACACGGTTTTGCCATACAGTGCCTGAAGTGGTCATCAACAAGGTGTATCCATCTGGAGCCGATTTGGCAACGGTATCAATGCCAATAATGGCACCAGCTCCGGGTTTGTTGTCGACAACCGCAGTCACACCCAACTTTGCCGTGAGTTGTTCCGCATACATGCGGGCATAGGCGTCTGTCAGTCCGCCTGGCGGAAAGGCCACGACGATCCGAATAGGCTTGTTGGGCCATTTGCCAGACTGCGCAAATGATTGCGGCAAAACCAGTCCAGCACTTGTTCCGGCGATCATTGAAAGCGCTTGGCGTCGAGTGGGTGTTGTAAAGTCGGTCATAGGTTGATGCGTTGAGTTACGTGGTCTTAGTCTATTTGGAGCTCATCACATCGCAGCGGGTGATAACCCTGTTTTTTTT
>JBAXNJ010000153.1:0-4559 GCA_037133815.1 Betaproteobacteria bacterium | reverse complement strand
AATTTCAAATTCTTTGATGCGCCTGTTGGGATGATGTTCACCCTCGACCCCATCATGGGTCGAGGATCCATGTTTGATTACGGTATGTTTGTGCAAAACATCATGTTGGCGGCGCGCGCGCGTGGCTTGCATACCTGCCCACAAGCGGCTTGGAATCACTTCCACAGCATCATCCTGCCGCACATTGGTGCGGGTGAGGGCGAGATGCTAGTGTGCGGTTTGTCGCTTGGATGGGCGGATACTTCAGACAAGGTGAACACTTTTACAACACCGCGCGTTCCTGCTGAAGAATTTACCCATTGGCGCGATTGACCCCATGATCATCACCAGTCTGCTCGATACAGACCTCTATAAATTCACCATGATGCAGGCTGTGCTGCATCAGTTTCCTAGCGCGCAAGTTACTTACAAATTCAAATGCCGTAACCCTGGCATTACGCTGGCGCCTTATGTGCAGGAAATCCGTAGCGAAATTAAATCCTTATGTAGCTTGAAATTCCAAGATGAGGAGTTGGCGTGGTTGCGCAGCCTACGGTTTATAAAAAGTGATTTCGTTGATTTCTTAAGCCTATTCAAACTGAACGAAAAATACATACAAGTCATCCCTACACAAAATGGTGAAATTGATATCACCATCCAAGGCCCTTGGTTGCATACGATCTTGTTTGAGATCCCCGTCTTGGCGATCGTCAATGAGGTGTATTTTCGCAATACTCAAAAGGTGCCAGATTTCGTTGAAGGCCGAAATCGCCTTGAGAGAAAAATAGAAACCTTGCGCGCTGAACGACTCAGTGATTTAAAAATTGCTGACTATGGGACCCGCCGCCGTTTTTCAAAAGCTTGGCATGAAGAATTGTTGCGTGTGCTCTCAGCCAAATTAGGCACAGAGCCTATTGGACAGTTGGCGGGCACAAGCAATGCATTGTTTGCGATGAAGTTGAATTTACGCCCACTAGGCACGATGGCCCATGAATATTTACAAGCCTGTCAAGCTCTAGGGCCTCGTCTAAGAGACAGCCAAGTCTTTGGCTTTGAGACTTGGGCGCGTGAATACCGTGGCGACTTAGGCATTGCATTGAGTGACGTCTACGGCATTGAGCCGTTCTTGCGTGATTTCGATATGTATTTCTGCAAGTTGTTTGACGGCGCTCGGCATGACAGTGGCGATCCATTCACATGGGGCGAGCGCATGATCGAACACTACCGTCAAAACCGTGTCGACCCCTTGACCAAGACGCTGATTTTTAGTGATGGGTTGACGGTCGAGCGCATCATCGCCCTCTACCAACAATTCAGAGGACGTTGCCAACTCGCGTTTGGAATTGGTACCAACCTAACCAACGATCTGGGCTACGAGCCCTTGCAAATAGTGATCAAGATGGTTGAATGCAACGGTCAACCTGTGGCCAAGCTATCAGATACCCCCTCTAAAAACATGTGCGAAGACCAAAACTACTTGGCGTATTTACGCCAAGTGTTTGGTATTGCATCTCCTAACTAAAGGCTACCAATGGTTACATTGCTCATCATTATTTTTGTTATCACCTACGCGGCTATTGCCTTCGAGCATCCGCTAAAAATCAATAAATCGGCTTCAGCCTTATTGGGAGCAGGGCTGTTATGGGCCATTTATGCGCTTGCTTCTACTGACTATGCGCAAATTAACCAAGAGTTATCAACCAGCTTAATCGGTACGGCGCAAATTGTTTTCTTTTTGATGGCTGCCATGGCCATTGTTGAGGTTGTAGATGCGCACCAAGGCTTTGATGTGGTGACTGCAAGAATCAATACGCAAAGCTTACCCATGTTGCTGTGGATTATTTGTTGGGTAGCTTTTTTTCTTAGTTCTATTTTGGACAACTTAACAACTACGATTGTTATGATTTCGTTGGTCCGCAAACTTCTAAATAACCGCGACGACAGATTGTTTTTTGCTGGAATGATTGTGATTGCGGCAAATGCTGGTGGCGCATGGTCACCTATCGGCGATGTGACAACCACCATGCTTTGGATTGGAGGTCAAATTACACCGCTTGCAATTATGCAAACCTTGTTTCTGCCTTCGGTGGTAAATCTTTTAACTCCCCTTTTGGTCGTCAGTTGGATGTTGCGGGGTAAAAGTGTTGTTGCCCCCACTCGGGTTGACTCAATCGACGGGTTTGTTACTTCAGTCTCCGAGAAAAACATCATGTTCTTCTTAGGCCTTGGAGTTCTGGTAGCAGTCCCAGCTTTTAAAACAGTGACCCACTTACCTCCTTTCATGGGGGTTTTATTGGGACTAGGGCTGCTTTGGATAGTGGGTGATTTGATACATAAAGATAAATCTTTCGAGGCCAGAAATCATCTTGACCTGTCTACCGCCCTGTCTCGAATCGATATGTCATCGATTGTGTTTTTTATCGGAATACTTCTTGCTGTCTCTATTCTTGAACACACGCATGTTCTTTCTTCCCTTGCAGCATGGCTTGATGAAACTGTAGGCCGACAAGATTTAATTGTTTTACTGATTGGGCTTGTGAGTGCTGTTGTAGACAACGTACCTTTAGTAGCAGCTTCTATGGGGATGTATAGCCTAGAAAAGTACCCTGCAGACAGTTTTATTTGGGAGTTTCTTGCCTATTGCGCGGGTACAGGCGGATCCATATTGATCATTGGCTCAGCAGCGGGTGTTGCTGCGATGGGAATAGAAAAGATCGATTTTGTGTGGTACTTGAAAAAAATAAGTGGATTGGCGTTTATTGGATACATTGCTGGCGCGCTTGTATACATAGCTGAGTTCGCCTAAGTCTTTCTCTCAATGTATTGACCATATGGATATACAACTTGATTTTGTACTTGGGCTTGTTGGCATAAATTTATTTTTGTTGGTTTTATTGTTATGGCGCTCTATTTCAAAATCTTCGTCAGATGTCAAGCTAGATATCCAAAAATACTTAGACGAGAAACTAGACCGATTAGAAAGAGCATTGCGCCTTGAAGTGACTGAGGCATCGCGTGATGCCCGTCAAGAGCTTACCCAAAACTTAGCTACGTTTCAGCAGAGTCAAATTCAGCAGCTCAGCCTGATGCAAAAGTCTGTGGGTGACACCTTGCACCAACAGTTGCAGCAACTGCAAAAAAGTAATAACGAAAAGCTAGATGAAATGCGTCGCACAGTCGACGAAAAATTACAGACGACGCTTGAAAAACGATTAACAGAGAGCTTCAAACAAGTTGCAGAGCGTTTGGAGCAAGTTCACAACGGCCTAGGCCAAATGCAAAAACTGGCGCAAGGCGTAGGCGACTTACAACGTGTGCTCACCAATGTAAAAACCCGCGGCATTGTTGGCGAAGTGCAGCTAGAAGCTTTGTTAGAACAAGTCCTTACCATCGAGCAGTACGCCAAGCAAGTGGAAACCAAACCGCGTAGTAACCAGCGCGTGGATTTTGCAATACGCTTTCCTGGCCGCGGTGGGCAAGATGGCGAACCTGTTTGGTTGCCGATTGACGCAAAATTTCCGCGTGAAGACTATGAGCGTTTGTTGGATGCCCATGAGCGTGCGGATGTGCTGGCTACAGAGGCTTTTTCTAAGGCATTGGAAGTGCGCATTCGTACCGAGGCTAAAAGTATTGCTGAGAGCTATCTTGCGCCGCCGCATACCACGGACTTTGCTATTTTGTTTCTACCTATCGAGGGCTTGTATGCAGAAGTTTTGCGTCGACCGGGCCTTGTGGACAGCTTACAGCGCGACTACCGCGTGACATTGGCGGGTCCGACGACCTTACTGGCGATGCTCAATAGCCTGCATATGGGTTTTCGCACGCTTGCTTTGGAACAGCAGGCTTCCGAAGTTTGGAAGGTACTGGGTGCTGTCAAGACTGAATTTGAGCGCTATGGCGATTGGGTTGAAAAAGTCCGTGAACAGGTTCAAAAAGCTGCAGACACTTTGGACAAAGCAGATACCCGAAGCCGACAAATGCGCCGCGCTTTAAAAAATGTAGAAGCCTTGCCAGAAGGCGAATCACAAAAATTCTTACCACTAGTCGATGAACCATTAGACGACACGGATAGTTCGGATACGACGCTTTGAAGCGTGAACTCTTTCGATTGATTGCAGGACAAGTTTGCCTGCATGCCTGCATGACCGGTATGCGCATGGCTACGCCTTTGATGGCCTTGCGTGCGGGCGAAAGTGCTGCAACCGTTGGTTTTCTTCTGGCCTTATTTGCTTTGACACAAGTTTTCTTGGCCTTACCTGCTGGTCGTTATGCCGACATGCATGGACTCAAAAAGCCAGTGGCTTGGAGTGTGTTGACGGCTAGTTTGGGTGCTGCCAGTGCAGCGATTTGGCCTATTTTTCCTGTGTTGTGCTTTAGTGCATTGATGACTGGCGGCGCTACAGGTGCCGCGATCATTGCATTGCAACGTCACGTAGGGCGAGCGGCGCAAGATGTGACCGAGATGAAACAAGTCTTTAGTTGGTTGTCAGTAGGTCCAGCTATTTCCAATTTCATTGGCCCATTCAGCGCGGGTATTTTGATCGACTATGCAGGCTTCCAATGGGCTTATGCGGCGATGG
>JBAXNJ010000152.1:0-4649 GCA_037133815.1 Betaproteobacteria bacterium | reverse complement strand
CGGGGCAGCGCCGACCAGCTGCATGAAAACTGAGTGCAACTTAAACTGGCATCAAATTTGTCTTGCTCTTGGGGTCCACTTCACAAGCCATGAATTACAAGTCAAAAAAATTCCCTTTGAAAAGCATTCTGATTGCCTTGGTTGTCATTTGCGGGGCTGGCTTTGCGGTTAAATATTTTTGGCCAACAGCTTCTTCAGAAACCAAGACACCCATTCAAACTGTGACTACTTTTAAGGTGGAACAGCGTGACTTTCCCTTGGTGGTTGATTCCACTGGAACTACTGTCGCTTCTAGCATTGTTGATATACGTCCACAGGTAACCAATGTGGTTGCCAAGGTACATATCAAAGAAGGTCAAAAAGTTCGCGCAGGGGATATTTTGTTTACTTTAGATGACCGTGCTGACAAGGCCAATTATGAAAAAGCCAAGGCCAGCGCAGATGATGCGCAACGCCAATACGAACGCGCCCAAGAACTTTTACGCCAACAGTTTGTGGCGCAAGGTGCAGTAGACACCGCGCAAGCTAATGCCCAGTCTGCCCAAGCCGTTGCTCGGGCCGCTCTTGCAACTTTGAGCTATGACACGATCCGCTCGCCCATCACAGGTCGTGCCGGCATCATCAACGTTTTTCCTGGTGCATTGGTGCAGCCTGGTAACACCGTAACTACTACCACCACAGCGACAACGACAACAGCCCAAGGGGCCATGGTCACGATCACCCAGTTGGATCCTATCAATGTGCAGTTCACTGTTCCAGAGGGCGCGCTGCCAGCTTTGTTTGCTGCCCAGCAAGCTGGTCAAACGCCCACCATCTCCTTCCAAATGGACAATAGCGCGAAACGCGAAGGCAAGGTATTTGTGGTGGATAACCAAGTCGACCCCGCAATTGGCGCTGTCAAGGTGAAGGCCGAGGTTAATAACACCGACCACTCTTTGATACCTGGCCAATTTATCCGATTGCAGTTAAAAGCAGGTTTGATCAAAGATGCGTTGGTCGTGCCTTCTCAAGCCGTTATTTCTAATTCGCGCGGCGATCAAATTTTTGTGGTTGATGCAGAAAACGCAGTCAGTTTGAAGCCCATCAAAATTCAAACACAAGGCCAAGGTTTAGCAGTTATCTCAGGCATAAATGTAGGAGACAAAGTGGTTGTTGAAGGCAAACAAAACCTGCGACCCAACAGCAAAGTTCGTGAAGCTGGTCCTAAATCTGAAGCCAAACCCGCACAAGCAAAATGAATATTTCAGAACTATGTATTCGTCGTCCTGTGATGACGATTCTGTTGTCGATAGCGACAGTGGTGGCTGGGGCAATTGCATATACAAAAATTCCTATTGCCGCGCTGCCTAGTTTTAATAGTCCAGTGATTCAGGTCACGGCCACTTTGTCTGGAGCCAGTCCAGAAAACATGGCTTCATCGGTGGCCTTGCCATTAGAAAAAGAATTCTCAACCATTGACGGTATCACGGTCATTAGTTCGACGAATTTTTTGAGCACCACTAGTATCACACTCGAATTCAATAACGACCGCGATATCGATAAGGCAGCGGTAGACGTCCAAGCAGCATTGCTGCGTGCACAACGCCGTTTACCCATTGAGATGACAATTCCGCCGTCGTACCGCAAAGTTAACCCAGCAGATGCGCCGGTCCTATTCATGACTTTGAGCTCTCCTTCGATGGACTTGTTTGAGGTCAGTGATTACGCAGAAAACTTAATCTCTCCCAATCTGTCTACCATCGACGGCGTTGCGCAAGTGTTGGTGTACGGACAGAAACGCTATGCCGTTCGCGTACGCGCTAACCCTAGTAAGTTGGCGATGAACAACTTGACCATGGACGATGTGGCGCAAGCCATCAATAAGGCCAACTCCAATTCGCCTGTGGGTGTGTTGGATGGTCCACGCCAAGCGCTGACTATTTACGCAAACCCACAGTTGGTTCGTGCGCGTGAGTTTGCTAATTTACTGATTGCCCAGCGAAATGGTTTGCCGATTCGCTTATCGGATGTAGCGGTGGTGAGTGAGAGTTATGAGCAGGTAAAAACAAGTGGTTCTTTCATGGGCGAACGTTCAGTGATCATTGCTGTGCTACGTCAACCCAGTGCGAATACGGTCAAGGTGGTGGACGGTATTCGAAGAATGATTCCAAAATTCATCGACCAAATGCCTGCGTCGATGCAAATTAATTTACTGAACGACCGTTCCCAGTCTATTCGCGAATCTATCCATGACGTGAACATTACTCTGGCTTTAACTGTGGCTTTGGTTGTGCTGGTTATTTTCTTGTTTTTGAAACACGCTGCCGCCACCATCATTCCGGCCATGAGCTTGCCAGTATCTTTGATTGGTGCTTTTTTCCTTCTTTATTGGGGCGGATACAGCTTAGATAACGTGTCTTTGCTTGGCATTACTTTGGCTGTGGGCTTGGTAGTCGACGACTCTATTGTGGTGTTAGAGAACATCATGCGTTATGTAGAAGATGGCATGCATCCATTGAAAGCGTCTTTGAAAGGCAGCAAGGAAGTCGGCTTCACCATTATTTCGATTTCAATTTCGTTGGTAGCGGTTTTTATTCCAATTTTCTTTATGCCAGGGCCTATTGGACTGTTGTTCCGAGAATTCGCTGTAGTGGTGTCACTGTCCATATTGGTTTCAGCGATTGTTTCTTTGACTTTGGTACCTATGCTTTGCAGTAAATTTTTGCCAAAGCATGGCGAAGAATCTAAAGACTATTGGATCGTTACCAAATTTGACCAACTGTTTCATTACGTATTACGTAAATATGAATCGAGTTTGGATTGGTGTTTATCGCATCAACGTCACGTACTGGCCGTTGCTGTCAGTACTTTTGTCATTACTGTGGGTATGTATATCTGGATTCCTAAGGGCTTTTTCCCTGAAGAAGATTTAAGTCAAATATTGTTGACAACTGAGGCCGCAGAAGATATTTCTTTTGGCGCCATGTTGAAACTGCAAGACCAAGCTGCTGACATGGTGCGTAACGACCCTAATGTTTTGAGTATGGTGTCTTTTGTGGGTGGTGGTGGCAACAATGGTAATTTACCAAATAACGGCCGAATGTTCTTGAACCTTAAACCTAAAAGTGAGCGTGCACCGATGCAAAAGGTGCTTGAGGGATTGCGTGCAAAATTTAGGACTTTGCCTGGTTTGAATGTCTTTATGCGCCCTATTCAAAATTTGCAATTAGGTGGAAAGGTCAGTAAAAGCCGCTACCAATTTATTTTGCAAAGTGTTGGTTTTGAAGGTGTCAACCAGTGGTCCGAAAAAATGATCGCGAAGATGCGTTCTGATACCGATTTTCGTGATGTCACTACCGACTCGCAACTTAAAGGACTTAACGTCTTGGTTGATATCGATAGGGAAAAGGCAGCCAGCGCGGGCGTTTCCATAGCTGACATTCGTACTGCGCTTTATACGTCTTACGGAGAAAAACAAATCTCAACAATTTACACGCCAGTCAATACGTATCAAGTGATCATGGAGTCCATTGAAGACAGCCGTCAATTTGAATCTGGGCTCAACGATGTGTATGTCCGAGGACGCGCTACCGATAGATTGGTGCCTTTGTCTAGTGTGGCGACCTTCAAAAGATTTATTGGCCCCACAGCAGTTAACCACCAAGGCCAAATTCCTGCGGTGACTATTTCTTTCAATTTGGCACCTGATGTGCCTTTGGGTGATGCCACTGAAAAGATAAGCAAATTTGTCAAAGAGATCGAATTGCCTGCAACCATCATCACCAGTTATGGTGGCGACGCGGCTGTTTTTCAAAGTGGACAATCCAGTCAAATTATTTTGTTGGTAAGTGCTTTATTTGTGATTTATATATTGCTGGGTGTTTTGTATGAGAGTTATATACATCCGTTAACGATTCTGGCGGGTCTTCCTTCAGCGGCGATTGGTGCTTTGTTGTTCTTGCGTATTTTCGGTATGGAACTAACCATCATTGCAACTATTGGTATCTTGTTGCTCATCGGTATCGTCAAGAAGAACGCGATTTTGATGATTGACTTTGCCCTGGAAGCACAAAGGGGTCAGGGGCTTACTCCCAAAGAAGCCATTCGCACAGCTTGTCTCACCCGATTCCGTCCTATTTTGATGACAACGCTCGCTGCCATGATGGGGGCCTTGCCCATTGCATTGGGCTTAGGCGCAGGCGCAGAGTTGCGTATGCCATTGGGAATTGCTGTGGTCGGTGGCCTTGCGTTCTCTCAAGTGTTGACTCTCTACATCACTCCTGTGATCTACATCTATTTAGAGCGTTTCAGCGGAAAGGGGCCTCTGGATATTCCGCTGGACATGATGGCTTAATTTGTTCTTTATTTAGTTGCTGTTATTGCATGCTTTACTGGTCTTTTAGTAAACCACACGAGTCCAATAAGTAACAAAAAGATTAGGTCGGAAACCCAGAGAGGAGTCACTGGCTTTATATGTCAGTTTTTACTACCAAGGGTTTACACACGTTTCCGATATTTGAAAATGCCTAGCATTACTAGTCTTATAACAACCCCTCTAGGATTTATATGAAGTCAATTTCCAGAATTTTTATCTTGCAGCTGCTGACTATGCTCATGTTTACTAGTGCAGCTTTTTCTCAATCAAAACCAGCTTATCTGATATCAGAAGT
>JBAXNJ010000151.1:0-4712 GCA_037133815.1 Betaproteobacteria bacterium | reverse complement strand
GCCATTTAGCTTATTGCGGCTCGATGCCTGCTTGCTTGATGATCTGACCGTACATCGCGGAGTCGGTTCGGATCACGTCGCTCATAGACTGCGGCGTTCCTCCAATGGGATCCAAACTAATCTCGGCGAGTTGCTTGCCCATTTCGGCGGCGAGCGCCTTGTTAAGGTCCGCATTTAGACGATCAACAATGGCCTTTGGCGTTCCCGCGGGAGCAACCAATCCGATCCAAGTGACAGACTCGTAGCCAGGCAAACCGGCTTCGGCGACAGTTGGCAAGTTCGGAAGAAGCGGCGAACGCTTGGAGCTAGTAATTGCGAGACCCCGCAGCTTATTGCCAGTGACGTACTGCAAAGCCGTTGGAGATGTCTCAAACATCGACTGGATCTGACCTCCAAGCAGATCATTCAAGGCTGGGGCCCCGCCTTTGTAAGGGACATGCAATACCTTTACACCAGCCGCCATCTCGAACTGCTTGGCAGCAATGTCCTGCCCAGTTCCGATACCTGCGCTGCCCATAGTGACTTTTTCAGGTTGTGCCTTTGCCAGCGCGATCAATTCCTTCACACTGTTGACCGGCACCGAAGGGTGAACCATCAAGATGTTTGGCTGATTGACTAGACGGATGATCGGCGCGAAGTCTTTAAATGGGTCAAAGCCGGTTCTTTTAAACAAGTGGATGTTGGCAGCCAATACTCCGGAGCTTGTGACGAATATCGTGTTGCCATCTGGATTGGTCTTTGCGACAAATTCTGCGGCAATGTTTCCAGAAGCACCGGCGCGGTTGTCTACAACGAATGGTTGCCCCAATGAGTCAGTAAGCCGCTTAGAGACTAAGCGTGCCACCATGTCAACGCTTCCCCCGGGTGGAAATGGCACAACGACCTTGACCGGCCCGGTAGGCCAAGTTTGAGCTGATGCAACCCCAAAGCCTAGGATCAGGAAAAACAAGACGCTTAGGCGTAAGTATTTGATCATGTGGGAACCCCTTGTTGTTAAAGTAAGAAAGGAAGTCGACTTAGGTTATCAAGCCTGTTTTTGCTTTTCAAGCACATTGAGAATAACCTGAGTCGTGCCCATTATGTCTGGGTACTTTTCCCCGGCATCAATGCGTGCGAGCGTGCGCTTTTCATCCTCCATCATCTTCAACGCGCGCCGGACTGAGTATTCGATGTCCTCTGGTGGCATGACCAATATGCCGTTCTCGTCGGCCAAGATAGCGTCCCCTGGATTAACTGCTACACCACCGCAACTGACAGTAACACCAAATTCGCCGCCAAGCCCTAAAGTTTTCACTGTCACAGCAGAGGTTCCTCGAGACCATACAGGCACGCCATACTGGCGCAGTTCACCCAAGTCAGTGATTAGACCGTCAACGACTATGCCGGCAACCCCCGCCGCCCGAGCTGCATACGCAACTGCACCGCCAAGCGAGGCAATGGACATGTCACCGCAACGGTCGATTACGATGAAATCGCCAGGGCGCGCCTGACCAACGGCATAGTGAACCATTGCTCCATCCATGCCGGGCACTCTAATGGTGATTGCGGTGCCTGCAACGCGACGATCCTGAAAAAGTGCACGAATGTCGGGGCACATAAACCCTGTATAGCGAAAGTGCCCTATCACTGCTGGCTCCGCTTGAACTAGAAGTTTCAACAACTGCGGATCGATTGCTGCTGGCAGTGGATTTAGTTTGTACATTGAATTATCCTAAAAGTAGTTTCGCCAAAAATTAACAAATGATAGTTTGAGCAATGCAGTATGTTTAATAGTGGTTGACTAGTCGCTGGCATACAGGCAGCCTGATTTAATTTCAAAGTGCGCTCGCATAGACACATCTAAACGAATACGCTCATTGGTTTGGGCGTGCGCCATAAATACAGAAAATGCAAATAAACCCCACAAGTTCATTAATTAACTCACTGGTAAAAGTCAAACAATAAAAATTAAACGTGCGCCAAGGCCGCAAAAAATTAAACCAGCCAAGCGGTCAAACCAAAGTGAGGCCAGCGGCCAACGCGCAAACCACTGCCCCACCGAACCCGCAAAGTAGCCCAAAAAGCTAAACAGAAAAGCAGCTTGAACGGTAAACGCCACACCCAGCAGTGCCAACTGCCAAAGCACATCACCACGATCAGGCACCACAAATTGTGGCAAAAAAGCTAAGAAAAATAACATCACTTTAGGGTTGATAGCGTTGGCAAACACCCCGCGCCACAGTAGCTGGTAGGTCGACTGATCGAGTAAATGGGCAGCATTCGAAGGCAAGGTAGACCTACCACGGCTGCGCAAAGCCTGAATACCCAACCAAAACAAATACACGCCACCGCTAACGCGCAGAGCAGCAAACGCCAAGGGGGATGCCACCAGCAAAGAACTAACACCCAGCACCGCTAAAAGAGTGTGGCTTAAACAACCTAGCGCACATCCCAAACCAAACGCTATGCCCTGCTTTCGGCCTCGTGACATGCCAAGACTAAGAACCATCATGTTGTCAGGCCCAGGGGAAATAGTGATGAGATTGCTAGCCATCAAAAAGGCTATTGTTTGGTCAACGGTGAGCATTCCTTAGCTTAGCAGTTCAGTACAAAGCCCCAATTCATAGGACGCTAAATAAGCAAAGTTGGAGGTAAGCTTTACATTAAAAGACATTTGGCACAAAAGGTAATTGCCCAACGGCAACAATGAAATGTAAATTTTATTTTTGTCAAAAATCAGGAGTGAAAGTGTGAAATCAATCTACGACTTTGAAACCAAGTCAATAAACGGAGATGCAATATCTCTGTCGATGTTTAAAAACAAGGTGTTACTTATAGTGAACACAGCAAGCCAATGTGGATTTACACCGCAGTTTAAAGGTCTTGAAAATCTTCATAAAAATTTAAGCTCTGAAGGTCTAGTAGTTCTTGGTTTTCCTTGTAACCAATTTGGAATGCAAGACCCAGGCAGCAATTCAGATATTGAAAGCTTTTGCCAAAGTAACTATGGCGTTAGCTTTCAAATGATGGAGAAGATTGATGTCAATGGAAGCAATGCACATCCTCTTTATGCTTGGCTCAAAGCACAAGCACCCGGCATCTTGGGCAGTGAAGGTATCAAATGGAACTTCACTAAGTTTCTCGTTGGTCGTAACGGGCAAGTGATCAAGAGATATGCGCCGCAAGACAATCCAGAAAGTATCACCTCAGACATCGCAACCGCAATGACCATTACTTAAAGGTTACTCATGACGGACATAGATTCTCTACAAGCCAGAGATGCCAAGGCCGTTATCCATGGTCTGACGGATCTATCTTTGCATGCTGTGCGCGGCGCTAGCGTGATTCAGTCAGGCAAAGGAGTGTGGGTACGGGATATTGAGGGACGCGAATATATCGAGGCTATGTCAGGCTTGTGGTGTATTGCTCTGGGATACGGAAATGAGCGGCTTGCCAATGTGGCCCACAAGCAAATGTTGGAGTTGGCTTATTACCCCTTGACGAACCATAAGAGTCATCCGCCAGTCATCGCGTTAGCAGAAAAACTTTTATCGATGGCTCCTGCGCCCATGTCCAGAATTTGGTTTGCGAGCACTGGGTCTGAGGCTAATGACTGTGCCGCGCGTCTTAGTTGGTATTTTTGGAACGCATTAGGACAGCCTGAGAAAAAGAAATTTATATCTCACAAACTGGCTTATCACGGCAACACTATTGCTGCTGCAAGCTTATCGGGGGTTAGCTACGCGCACAACAAATTCAATCTTCCGCTGCCGGGTTTTATGCACGTTACAACACCGCATTTCACCCGCAACGGAATTGAGGGCGAAACAGAAGAAGCCTTTAGCGATCGGCTAATTATCGATATTGAACGGCTTATCTATGCTGAAGGTGCCAACACCATAGCGGCATTTTTTGTTGAGCCTGTGATGGCCGCTGGCGGTATTGTCGTTCCGCCAGCTCGGTATTACGAGCAACTACAACTACTTTTAAAGAAGCACGACATCTTGTTGGTTTGTGACGAGGTTGTCACAGCATTTGGGCGAACCGGCGAAATGTTTGGCTCAACAACCATGAAGCTTCAACCCGATCTTCTGATCTGTGCAAAGGCCTTATCCAGTGCCTATATTCCGATTTCGGCACTCATGATCGGTCCCCGTGTTTACGAAGCCATTGAACGTCAAAGCGGAGAACTAGGTATGTTTGGTTTGACAATGACTTATTCGGGTCATCCGGTAGCTTCTGCAGTGGCCTTGGAAACTCTAAAGATCTACGAGGAGCTAAATATCGTCGAGCATGTAAGGAAAGTCGGTCCAAGCCTATTAAATGGACTAAAAAAACTTCAGGGGCACCCTTTAGTTAAAGAGATTCGAGGTATCGGGCTTTTAGCGGGCGTTGAATTACTTCCCAAATACGGTCGAGAGTGCGCTCGTATTGCAGAGTCAGAGGGGTTGATAGTGCGCGCTATTGGCGACACCATTGCCTTCTGCCCACCACTGATAATTTCTGAAGCTGAAATAGAAGAACTTTTGTTGCGATTTCATAAAACCCTTGAACAACTAAAGTCTTTCAAATTGGAAGGTTAATACATTTTTTCTCAATGACCTCCAATATTTAATCTGACAATTTCAATAAGGGTATTAACCTGTTAGTAGAACAGTTAAACTATTCTTGGTAAATCGATATTTAACTCTGGAGTTGACTATGAACGGTAAATTTCTTTCTGTTGTGATGGC
>JBAXNJ010000150.1:0-4717 GCA_037133815.1 Betaproteobacteria bacterium | reverse complement strand
GCAGGCATATTGGCTGGCAACCACTGCATCAGGTTGTTCATCTCTGCAATGGGTTGGGTTTCAGAAGCAACGTATTGCTTACTCCAGCGACCAATTTGGCGCTCGAAGTAATTGCCGGGTTTGCCGTAATCCGCTAAGCCGCATTCTTGGTAGGCAACTGTGTGCAAGGCAGAAATGACACGGTTCATTTCGTCATAGATGCCAGCGCGCTGTGCATTGCTCAACTCTGGCAAAGTCTGGTCCCACAAAACACGACCTTGCACGAACTCCATCACATAAAACGCACGCCCTATGACAGATTCGTCTTCACACAGCACATGCATTTTGGCAACGGGCACTGCGGTGTTCTGCAGGCCTCGCATGACTTTGAATTCACGCTCGACCGCATGCGCAGAAGGCAACAGTTTGGCAACGGGGCCAGGTTTGGCACGCATCACATAGCTTTGCGATGGTGTGATGAGTTTGTAGGTAGGGTTAGATTGCCCGCCCTTGAACATCTCAACCGTCAAAGGACCTTTGAAACTAGGCAAGTGTTGACTCAACCATGCCTGCAAAGCAAATTCATCAAACTGGTGCGCGCCGCTTACAGCTTTAGTGCCTTCGAAATTTTCGTAGCGGCTCATTTCACAAAGCCTTTCAATGGTCGGCTTCGCTGATGCGCAACAGTAAATCGCGATTGCGAATGACTATGCCACCGGGTTCGATCCGAATCGCGTCTTCCCGCTCCATCGCTTTGAGTTCTTGGTTGACACGTTGGCGTGATGCGCCCAGCAACTGGGCCAACTCTTCTTGCGCCAAGTGCAGACCAATACGAATTTCTTCGCCGTGCGATAGCGAAGGAACTCCATAACTGCGCACAAGATGTAATAACTGTTTGGCCAAGCGTGAACGCAGGGGCAAAGTATTGAGATCTTCTACCAAGCCAAACAATTGGCGAATGCGTCTTGCTTGCAAGCGCAACATCGCTTCGTAAAACTCGACGTGTTGGCTGAGAATTTTCTGAAAGTCGGCTTTGGCAACGCACAAAATGGTCGTCTCGCCATGGGCGTAGACATCGTGCGTGCGGCGATCGCCGTCCAAGATGGCCACATCGCCGAACCATATGCCTGGTTCCACATAGGTGAAGGTAATTTGCTTGCCCGACAACGATGTCGAACTCACCCGCACTGCGCCTTTGGCGCACGCCATCCATTCTTCGGGCGGATCTCCACGCGCTGCGATCAGGTCGCCGTCTTTGCATCGTTTGACATAAGCGCATCGAAGTATGTCGTGCCTGAGAGAAGGTGAAAGGGATGAGAACCAACGACCAGCGTCGATTGACTCGCGTTCTTCGATAGTAAGAATGGGTTCTTCCATAGTCTGTCTTGTGTGTGACCTCAAATTAATAAATTGTCGCGAGGGAGACCTCTGATTTGAAGCTGCCTTAGCGTTAATACGGGGGGGTACTTACTTGTAGATCGGTTTTTCTTTGTTTAAAAAGGCAGAAATGCCGATGCCAGAGTTGGCGTGGTGTAAGTTGTTCACAAAATGGTCGCGTTCTTGCGCCAAATGCATATGGAGGCTTTGGTTTGTCGCATCGTTGATCAACTCTTTGATGCTCTGCATGGCATTGGGTGCCCGCGCGTTGATGCGTTCAGCCAAATCTAGCGCCTGCGTCAAAGCCGTTCCTGACTCTACTAATCGATTGATGCTGCCCAATGCATGCAGGCGATCAGCACTGATTCGTTCGCCCAACAGCATGAGTTCAGCGGCTATTTGCCGGGGTAGGGCTCGCGACAAGTTCCAGCTGCCACCACCGTCTGGAGACAATGCAATGCTGCTGTATGCCATGACAAAAATACTGTCTCTAGCCGCAACGACAAGATCGCACATCAACACCAAAGAGAACCCTGCACCAGCAGCGGCACCCTCGACAGCCGCAATGACGGGTTTTGGGAAGGTATGAATAGCTTCCATCCATGTATGCAGTCCATCGATGCTTTGCGCTTGGATCTCTTTGGCCTGTTCGCGGTTGGCTAACAAGCGCTGTAAATTTCCACCCGCGCAAAAGTGTGCGCCTTCGCCCGTGATGATGACGCTACGAATCTCTGAATTGCTCTCTGCAGCATTCAAAGCTTCGATGCCTGCGGTATACATCTCAGGACCTAAAGCATTGCGAAGCGTTGGGTTAGAAAGTGTCAAAACTAAGGTTTGACCGTGCACAGCACTTTTAAGTTGGCCAGTCATTTATTGCTCGACATGGGTAAGACTCAAACCAATGGCACCGCGGCGGCGTAGCCAAGGGCTAGGGCGATAACGTGGATCACCGTAAACAGTTTGCACATTGAAAAGCACTTCCAAGATTTCGGTCGGTCCGTACAAATCGCCCATAGTCAGAGGACCCATGGGATATCCCAAGCCCAAAGTGACTGCGGTTTCTAAATCTTCTGGACTGCAAATGCTTTGCTGGCAAATATCGCAAGCGATATTGACGATATTGGCTACGACGCGTTGTGTGACAAACCCGCCACTGTCGCGTATCACGCTGACGGCTTTACCGTCTCGGGCGAACAAAGCGTGTGCAGCTTCTCTCATATCAACCCGTGTGGCGGGGTTGGTGGCAATCACTCTGCGTTTGGTCAACTTATCGTCGATCAAGAAATCAATGCCGATAGTACGTGCTGGGTCCAGGCGTTCCACGATGGCCACGGTGGTGATATCGAAGCCCAAGGGTGCCACGATGGAGAGTGCTTGCGCAGAGGGTGAAGCGCCTGTTTCAATCTTGGCGCCTAAGTTTTTGAGTAACTGCAAAAGTTCAGCCCGACGAGCTGCACGGGTTGATACCCAGACTGGTGGCATTTCGTGGACTTCGGGGACAGGCGGTTCAGCGGGTACTTGCGCAATACCGTTTTCGTATTTGTAGAAACCATCAGAGACTTTTTTGCCGAGCACACCACCTGCTAATCGCTGTGCGGTGATGACACTGGGTCGATAGCGCGGCTCTTCGTAATACTGCTGGTAGATAGATTCCATGACTGGATGCGAGACATCCAAGGCGGTTAAGTCCATGAGCTCAAAAGGCCCAAGTTTGAAGCCAGCTTGGTCTTTCAAAATGCGGTCGATGGTGGCGAAGTCGGCAATACCTTCTGACACGATACGCAACGCCTCTGTGCCGTAGCCGCGGCCAGCGTGGTTCACGATGAATCCTGGTGTGTCTTGGGCGATGACTGCCTTGTGCCCCATTTGCTTGGCATAGTCGCCAAGCGCAATACAAATGCTGGGCTTGGTTTTGAGGCCGGCAATGACTTCGACTACTTTCATCAATGGAACGGGATTGAAAAAGTGATAGCCAGCAAATTGCTCGGGGCGTTTTAACGCTGAAGCGATGGCAGTGACGGAGAGAGAGGATGTGTTGGTCACCAATACAGCGGTAGGTCGCACCAATTGCTCGAGCTCCGCAAAAAATGATTTTTTAATATCAAGACGCTCAACAATCGCCTCGATCACCAAATCGCAATCGCTCAAGTCGCTTAACTGGTTGGCACTTTGTAAATTGGCTTTAAATTTTGTGACCTGTTCAGCTGTGAAGCGATTTTTCTCAAGCAGTTTGTCCCACTGCTGCTGAATATTTTTAGATGCTTTTGCTACGGCTTCAGGTTGCAGGTCATAGAGTTTGACCCGACTGCCCGATTGGGCAGCGATTTGGGCAATTCCTTGGCCCATGGCGCCAGTGCCGACAACACCAACGGTTTGAAAAATAGTTTGCATAAAGGAATTATCGCTGAGCCGTTTTGAGCCTAACTCTTTAGCTATGGCTAGTTTTTGGCTTTTTGGAATCTTCTAAAACGACGCGTTGCACGCGCAGCCAAAAGACTGGTTGCAATTGCTAAAACGACACCACCCAATGCAAACCAATGCAATTGGTCCATACGTCCTTGGTCAATCAACCACCCACCACCTGCAGAACCCACAGCCTGACCTAAATAAATGGAAGACGTATTGAGGGCGACAGAGCCAGCGGAGAGCCTGGGTTCAATATGGATCAAACGCGCCTGTTGGGCTGAGTTGCTGGCAAACATACCTAGACCCCAGGGGGTCAGTACTAAAAATGCCAGGTAGAAATTACTACCCAGAGACCAAAAGACCATGCTGACCGCGATGAGCAACAAACTAAACGTGACCGCTTTGTCAGCGCCTATGCGGTCTACGTGGCGTGACAGCATCACATTTCCAAATAAGCCGCACGCGCCAAACCAACCCAACAATAAGCCGAGTTGCTCTGGCGAGGTCAAAAGTGTGAGCTTGAAATAGGGCGCGAAGTAGGCTGTCAGGAAAAACTGACCACTTGCGCTGATAACCGTCACAAGCAAAGTCAGCACCACAGGCTTGGTGCTGAATGTCTCGCGCCAAGCGGCGAGTGTCATAACGGGGGGCGCTATTTTGTTAGGAAGTACTCCCCAAACCCATGCCGCACTGATGAAAGACAAAACAGACAACAAGCCAAATACGCTGCGCCATCCGAAGACTTCGCTGAGCCAAGCAGCTACGGGCATTCCGACTACAGAGGAAATGGACCATCCTAAAAAAATAAAAGTGATAGCGCGTCCTCGCGCTTGTGGTTCAGCCAATTGACCAATGCACGCTGCGGCTTGGGGCGTGAAGATGGCGGGAGCCAACATAGCAATGACACGAAACAACAAGACGTGCTCGAAATCAGGCATGACCATGCATACCGCAT